>JAWSUP010000022.1:0-22198 GCA_033549405.1 Bacillota bacterium
GCGAATATAGCCAAGGCCGACATCCTGCAGCGTCTGCAGCTTGCGCGCGATGCGCGGCAGCGCGCTGAAATAGTCGAGTGCTTCATCGACGGTCATGTCCAGCACTTCGGCGATGTTCCTGGTCCGGTAGCGGACTTCGAGTGTCTCGCGGTTGTAGCGTCTGCCTTTGCAGATATCGCAAGTCACGTAGATATCCGGGAGAAAATGCATTTCGATTCGGTTGACGCCATCGCCCTTGCAGGCTTCACAACGGCCGCCGCTGACATTGAAGCTGAAACGGCCGGGTTTGTATCCTCTGGCCCGGGCGTCCTGGGTAGAAGAGAATAAAGTCCTGATCAGGTCGAATACGCCCGTATAAGTCGCAGGATTGGATCGCGGTGTACGCCCGATTGGCGACTGATCGATGGCAATGACCTTGTCAAGCTGCTCCAGGCCCTCTATGGCGATACAGGCGCCGGGAAAACGGCGCGCGCCATTCAGTTCGCTGGCCAGCTTTTTCAGGATTATACCATTGACCAAAGAACTCTTGCCTGAACCAGAAACGCCGGTCACACAGGTCATGACGCCAAGCGGGATACTCACGTCGATGTCTTTAAGGTTATTCTCCCTGGCGCCACGGACCACCAGCCAGTGGCCATTGCCGGGACGTCTGAATAAAGGTGTCTCAATTCGGCGCACACCGCTGAGATATTGGCCAGTGATCGACTCCGGAACGGCCATGATCTCGGTGTAGGTTCCACATGCCACAACTTCGCCGCCATGTTCGCCGGCGCCAGGCCCCATGTCGATGATATAGTCGGACGACAGCATTGTCTCTTCGTCGTGTTCGACGACCAGGACTGTATTACCGAGGTCGCGCAGCCGTTTCAACGTGCCTAAAAGCCGCTTGTTATCGCGCTGGTGTAGCCCTATGCTGGGTTCGTCCAGAATATAGAGGACGCCCATCAGGCCGGACCCGATCTGTGTTGCCAGCCGGATGCGCTGGGCTTCTCCGCCTGACAGGGTCGCTGAGGCACGCGCCATCGTCATGTAGTCGAGACCGACATCCACCAGAAAAGTGAGTCGGGCATCGAGTTCGCGCAAGATCTGCGCGGCAATCGTCGTCTGGCGAGGCGGCAGCTTGAGCTGCTGCAGAAAATCGCGGGCGCGACGGATCGGCAATGTCGTCAGGTCATAGACATTGCAGTCGCCGACTGTTACCGCCAGACTGGCCGGTTTGAGTCTGGCGCCATGACAGGTTGGACACGGTGTGACCGACAAGTATTGCTCATAGTAGGCCTTCATGTCATCTGAACTCGTCTCGGCATAGCGCTTCTCCATGCTGGGAACGACGCCGATCCAGTCGCTGTGGTACGTACTGCCGCGGGCATACTTGCTGTTGGAAGTGTCGATGTTCAGGATCTCACCCTTATTGCCAAACAGGATGATGGTGCGAATCGATTCCGGCAAGTCGCGAAAAGGCGTTTTCAGGGAAAAGCGATAGCGTTTAGCCAGGGCTTCTGCAAATGCGCGAGCCCAACTGGTTTTGTCGCCAAAGTTCCAGCCGCCGGTCTGGATGGCACCTTGATCGAGCGACAGCTTGTCGTCGAACACGACCAGCTCCGGATCGATATGGCTCATCTGACCCAGTCCCGTGCAGTGCGGGCAGGCGCCATAGGGATTGTTGAATGAAAAAAGACGCGGTGTGATTTCTTCCAGGCTGATATTACAGGCATGGCAGGCGAAATTCTGGGAAAACACGACTTCCTCGCGCGGTGTTATCTCTTCTCCGCTTTCCGGATCAAATTCAGCAGGCAGTTGCACCTGGACGAGCAGCAGTCCTCCGGCCAGCTCAAGGGCAGTCTCGACCGAATCCGTCAAACGCCTGCCCAGGTCGGGTCGCATGATCAGGCGGTCCAGTACGACATCGATGGTATGCTTGATGTTCTTTTCCAGCGGGATGTCCTCATCCAGTTCGCGTATCTGGCCGTCGACACGGACGCGCACATACCCGGCTTTGCGGAAATCTTCGAACAGACGGGCAAACTCGCCCTTGCGCCCACGTACAACCGGCGCCATGACGACCAGCCGGCTGCCTTCGGGATAGCGCATCATACTGTCCACCATCTGATCAACGGACTGGCGTTCGATGACGCGGCCGCACTGGGGACAGTGCGGTGTGCCGACCCGCGCATAGAGAAGACGCAGATAATCGTATATCTCAGTTACAGTCCCGACCGTTGAGCGCGGGTTACGGCTCGTAGTCTTCTGGTCGATGGATATGGCCGGTGACAGGCCTTCAATGTGATCGACGTCAGGTTTCTCCATCTGACCGAGAAACTGGCGCGCGTAAGATGACAGCGATTCCACATAGCGTCGCTGTCCCTCGGCGTAGATGGTGTCAAAAGCCAGGGATGATTTACCGGAACCGGAC
The DNA here is from genome assembly GCA_033549405.1 of Bacillota bacterium. Taxonomy (GTDB): domain Bacteria; phylum Bacillota; class Clostridia; order Saccharofermentanales; family UBA5734; genus JAAYBY01. Next base: position 2,414 of record JAWSUP010000022.1, read on the forward strand.
AGGCCGGTTAATACGACCAGTTTATCCCGCGGAATGTCCAGGCTGATGTTTTTCAGATTGTGTTCTCGCGCACCACGTATGCGAATGGCCGATTGCATGTATCAGTTCTCCTTGTGCAGTCTGCAGCAATTGATTGTAAACCAAACATTTGTCCGACATCTATTATACCAGATGATTATACCCTGTACAGCTTTATTTTTCCGTGTCCGATGCAACATCAGGACCTGCCGGGACCGGCTGGGCATCTTGCGCCCCTGATGTTGCCATGATATAATAGCACCCGCGCACCGCGCATAGACGGCCCTATGGTCAAGCGGTCAAGACGCCGCCCTCTCAAGGCGGAATCAGGAGTTCGATTCTCCTTAGGGTCACCAAAAAGATGCTGTTGCCTTCATGGCAGCAGCATCTTTTTTAGCCAGGCACTGTATATGATGAAGGCCAGAAGTTATTTTCAGACTTCGCTGCGCTCCTCCATCGGGACATAGGAGCGACGTTTCTGGACACATTTATAAGCAGGACGTATGATACGGCCGCCACTGACCAGTTCTTCGATGCGGTGGGCGCTCCATCCGGCAATGCGCGCCGCGGCAAACATCGGTGTGAACAGCTCAGGAGACAACCCGAGCATCTTGTAGATAAATCCGGAGTAGAAGTCGACATTGGCGCAAACAACCTTGTCTGACTTCTTGTAGGTGCGAAAAACCTCTGGAGCCAGTCGTTCAGTCAAAAGCAGCAGCTCGTACATGTCTTCTTCACCGGATTCATAGGCCAGTGAGCGCGCATAGTCGCGCAGCAGCTTGGTGCGCGGATCTGAGAGGGTGTAGACAGCGTGACCGATGCCATAGATCAGGCCGCTTTGGTCAAAGGCTTCCCGCTTGAGTATCCGGGTCAGGTAGTCGGCGATTTCCATTTCATTGCGCCAGTTCTTAACCTCGGCAGCCAGGGTCTGCATCATGGCAAAAGCTTTGCCGCTGGCGCCGCCATGCTGCGGTCCTTTAAGGGAGCCGATCGCTGCGGCTATGACTGAGAACGTATCTGAACCTGAGGAAGTGACGGCATGGGTAACAAAAGTCGAGTTGTTACCGCCGCCATGATCGGCATGCAGCACCAGGGCCAGATCAAGAATCCGGGCTTCCAGTTCCGTAAACTGGCCGTCCGGCCTGATCAAGGACAGAATGTTCTGTGCCGTGTTATGCTTGGGATTCGGCGTATGCAGAAACAAGCTCTGCTTGTCAACATAATGGCGCTTGGCCATAAAGGCGTGTGAAATCAAGGTCGGAAAGCGGGCAATCAGCTGGATGCATTGGCGCAGGACATTTTCGATGGACAGACCGTCTGGATCCGGATCGTAGGGATATAAGGCCAGAACAGTGCGCGCCAGCTTGTTCATGATATCCGGGCTGGGCGCTTTGAGAATCATGTCCTCCGTAAAGCCATCGGGGAGTTCGCGGTAGCTGGCAAGCAGCTCTTCATAGGCCTTCAGTTGCTCTTGGGTTGGCAGCTCGCCGAACAGGAGCAGATAGGATGTCTCCTCAAAGCCGAATTGCTTTTTCTGATAGAAGCCGCTGACCAGTTCGGATATTTCGATGCCGCGATAAAACAGGCGGCCTTCAACGGGCACGCGATCACCATCATCCATAATGTATGAAAAAACTTCACCGACCTCGGTCAGGCCGACCAGAACGCCTGTACCATCCTCATTGCGCAAACCCCGTTTGACACTGTAACGCTCATAAAGCGAAGGGTCAATGCGGCTTTTTGCTGTTGAATCAGCTGCCAGCTGTTTTATCAAGGCTGATCTTGTCAATTCATCCATTAGCGGGACCTCCTGTTCTTGACAACTGTCCGGTAACTGCCGGCAGCTCTGGCGATGTGTCTTTGCATCTGCTTCTCGGCTCCCTGGCTGTCTCGCCTGAGTATAGCATCCAATATGGCGCGGTGTTCCTTGATCTGGCCGTGGCAGCGGCCAGGCATTGACAGGGAAACCAGGCGCGCCTGCCGGGTTTTTTGATTGATCGGATTGAGTATCGCATGCAGGGTCGCGCTGCCGCTGCCTGTGAAGATCTGATTGTGAAATGCCGCGTCCAGATCCTGCAGCGTGGACAGATCGTCCTCTTGTTGCCCGGTCACACGGTCTTCTTCCGCGAAAATCTCCTCGAGCTTCTGGCGCTGCATGTCGGACATATTCAGGGCTGCCCGTGCTGCGGCCAGACCTTCTATGCGGCTGCGCACTTCATACAGGTCCAGAATGTCCTGGTCCGAAAAACAATGCACTGTTACGCTGCGGTTGGGACTCGATATAACCAGTCCATCGAGTTCCAATTGGCGAAAGGCCTCGCGCACCGGGGTTCGGCTTACACCCAATTCCTGTGAGACGCGCAATTCTGTCAGCGCCATTCCATCGATATAGTGCCCTTGCATAATCCAATCGCGCAGTTGTTGATAAACCGCCAAGCGCAAGGACCCGTGTTTTACCTGTGCAGGTATAGTCATTATCATGAACCTCTCCGGGTCGAATTAAGCAGACCGCCGGCGAGCAGCATGGCTGCCTGGCGTTCAGACAGCGGCAGCAAACAGCTGATCTGTTGATTTTTCGTCTGGTTCAGAACAGTCAGCAGCTGTCCGCTGACCAGGTTCTTCACTTGTTCATCTGCCCGTTCGATGACCAGTTCATCCATCAGGTCGATAGAATCGTAATCATCCGGATTTTGAAATGATAAAGGCAATATGCCGTTGTTTATCAAGTTAGCCATGTGGATCCGGGCAAATGACTTGGCCAGCACAGCCTTGATGCCAAGCTGCAGGGGCGCCAGAGCAGCATGCTCACGGCTCGATCCCTGGCCGTAATTGGATCCGGCGATGATCATGCCGCCGCCCGCCTGTTTGGCCCTGTCAGGAAACTCCGGATCACAGGGCGTCAGGCAATAATCTGCCAGGTAGGGGACATTGGAGCGGTATGGCAGCAGTTTGGCGTTGGACGGCATGATGTGATCAGTTGTGATGTTGTCTTCCACCTTGATCAGTGCCTTGCCGGCCAGATCTCCGGACAGCGGCTGATTGACAGGAAACGGTTTGATGTTTGGCCCGCGTACGACTGTCACTGCGTCGCCGTCAGCTGCCGGTTCGATGATCATATTGTCATTGACGATGAAGTGGTCCGGCATCGATATGACGGGCGGCTCACCGAGGGTTCCCGGATCGGTCAATACACCGGTCAGGGCGCTGACTGCAGCGACTTCAGGACTGACCAGGTAAACCTGGGCAGATGCCGTACCGGATCTGCCGAGGAAATTGCGGTTGTTGGTGCGCAGCGAGATGGCGCCTGTGCGCGGAGCCTGTCCCATACCGATACAGGGGCCGCAGGCAGATTCGAGAATGCGGGCGCCGGCGGCGATCATGTCTGACAAGGCGCCATTTGCCGCCAGCATGTTCAGCACCTGGCGCGATCCCGGAGCGATGACCAGCGACACGTCGGGGTGGATGGTCTTCCCGCGCAGGATGGCTGCGGTTTTCATCATGTCCATGTAAGACGAATTGGTACAGCTGCCGATAGCGACCTGGTCGACTTTGATCGGTCCGATCTCCCGGACTGAGGCCACCAAGTCAGGACTGTGCGGTTGTGCAGCCAGTGGCTCCAGAGCTTCCAGATCGATGGTTATCGTTTCATCGTACTCAGCATCATCATCGGCTGATAGCGGCTGCCAGACTTCTTCCCTGCCCTGGGCCGCCAGGAAGGCTCTGGTATTTTCATCGCTGGGAAAAAGCGATGTGGTCGCACCCAGTTCAGCGCCCATGTTGGTGATCGTTGCCCGTTCCGGTACCGACAGACTGTCGATGCCATCGCCAGCGTATTCGATGACGCGGCCGACACCACCCTTCACTGTCAGGCGCCGCAGCACCTCGAGAATGATATCTTTGGCGCTGACCCAGGGGCGCAGTTTGCCTGTCAGGTTGATCTTGACGGTGCGGGGCATCGTCAGCCAGTATGGGCCACCGCCCATCGCGACAGCGACATCCAACCCGCCGGCGCCGATGGCCAGCATACCGATGCCACCGCAGGTCGGTGTGTGGCTGTCAGAACCAAGCAGCGTTTTACCCGGGATGCCGAAACGCTCTATGTGCACCTGGTGACAGACGCCATTACCCGGTTTGGAGAATCGGATGCCGTATTTACGGGCAACAGTTTGAATATAGAGGTGATCATCTGCATTTTCAAAACCGGTCTGCAGCATATTGTGATCGATGTAGGCAACTGACAGCTCAGTCCGCACACGCGGGATGCCGATGGCTTCAAACTGCAGATAGGCCATCGTGCCTGTCGAATCCTGTGTCAGCGTCTGGTCAATGCGGATGGCAATTTCCTTGCCTGCCTCCATTGTCCCGTCGACAAGATGTGTTTTAATAATTTTCTGAGCCAGGGTTAATCCCATTTCCATGCCCTCCTCGGCTTTGCTTCTGTCAATTTTGCGGGAAAACTACTAAGGGACTGCCTAGAAATGAGTTGAACTTTTTCTCGAAAGGCAGACCTCGGCCTGTCTTTCGGGAAATCTACAGAGCAAGTTATTTCTAAGGAGCCCCTGATCGGTAACCAGAAACAGAACTATTTTACCATAGAACAGGGGTATCGCTCAATGCCTGGCGTTTTATCAGCCGACCAGGGTCCGCCCTTCGGGGTGAACCGGTTCTTTATGGGATGATCGCTGCATAGCCAGACTGATCGCAAATGAGGCCGGTCCAATACGCCCCAGGTACATAACCGGAATTAGAATCGCCCAGCTGGCAGGGCTGAGCCCGGGCGTGCCGATGGCCGACAGACCAACCGTACCAAATGCCGAAGTCGTTTCGAATAAGAGATCGAGAAAGGAAAAGGTTCCCTGCGAAAGGGCATTATGTTCTACAAGCGACAGGAGCATCGTGACAAAAAGCACAATGGACATTCCTATGCCGACAATCGCAAAAGCGCGTGTGAAGGTCTCGCGCGGTAAACGGTGACGCAGCAGTACGATCGTGTCCCTTCCCTGGATATCTGACAGGATGGTCGCGATGACAATAGCGAAAGTCGTGATCTTGATACCGCCGGCAGTAGATCCTGGGGCGGCGCCGATGAACATCAAAAGAATAGTCATGAACTTGGAGCTGTCTGTCAGGCTTGCCTGATCGATACTGTTGAAACCGGCCGTGCGCGGTGTCAATGATTGAAAAAAGGCTGCAATCGGCTGTTGCCAGTCCGGCAGCGACCCCATAGCCAGTGGGCTGGTGTTGTTTTTTTCAACGAAGTAAAAGAAAACAGTACCGATAAGCAGCAGAATGCCTGTCAGCAGCAAGACGACTTTGCTGTGGAAATTCAGTTTGCGATCATGATGATAGTCGATCAGGTTTGACCAGACTACAAAACCCAGGCCACCGAGTATGATCAGCACGGCTATGGTTATAATGATGACCGGATCATCCTGCAGCGATGTCAGGCTGCTAAACGGACCGCCGGCCGTATCGCCCAACAAGTCAAATCCGGCATTGCAGAAAGCAGATATGGCGTGAAAAAAACCTTTGCCGATGCCTTTTGCCAGGCCAAATCGTCCCGCCAGTCGCCAGGACAAGACCAACCCGCCGACCAGTTCAATACTGAAGGTAATCAGAACGATCTTACGCACCAGGTGCATGACATCGGAAAAGCCGAAATTTGCCGTTGATTCCTGGGCTACCACCAGTGTCCTCAAGGTGGCCTTACGTCTCATAAATGTATAAAAAAAGCTTGTGATTGTAACAAGGCCCAGTCCGCCAATCTGGATCAGGCTGAGAATGACGATCTTGCCGAACAGGGACCAGTGTGTCGCCGTATCGACAGTCACCAGCCCCGTGACGCAGGTCGCCGAAGTTGCTGTGAACAAAGCCTGCAGCAATCCGATACTGCGGCCGCTGAGTGTGGCAAAGGGCATGATCAGGAGAACGGTGCCGATCAAAATGACCAACAAGAAAGATGTCGCGATCACACGCCCCGGCCGGGCATTAACCCAGCGCAGAAAGGGCGTTTTTTGTTTTTTTATGACAATAGCCATGCGAAGTCTCCTGACAGGTCGTTTTGCTCAGACATATTATCGGAAATTTATCGGACCATCTTCTTCCAGACAATATCATATTCACTTTCATCACAGACAAGCAGTATGGTGTCCCCGCTGTGCATCATCAGGTCACCTCGCGGTATTTCGACCTTGCCGTCTTCACGAGTGATCATGACCACCTTGCTCTTTCCGGGGAAATTGTATTGCAGCAGGGTACGGCCGGGCGCGTCAGAGTGCGACGATAACTTGAATTCAACGATCGATTTGGTAGTATTTTCGATCGAATAGGCAACACGCATACCGATGAAATCAATCTCCTGCTCAATGATGTTCGCCAGTATCTGCGTTCCGGAATAGACATGGTCGACACCAAGCAGCTTGAACATTTCGAAATTTTTCGGATTGTTGACGCGGGCAACCGTCCGTTTGACACGGAAACGCTTTTTGGCTATCTGGCAACCGACCAGATTGTTTTCGTCTTTGCCTGTGACAGCGATATAAAAATCAGCTTTCTGGCATTCGACTTCCTCCAGCATCCTGATGCTGGTTCCATCGCCGTTATATACCTTAACCTCGTCAAAATCGGTCGCAATGCGTTCGCAGACATCTTTTTCCTGTTCGACAATGGTAATATCGTGACGGTATGGCCGCAGTGTCTTAATCAGATAGTAGGCCAGCTTCCCGCCTCCGATGATATAAACGCGCATAAATCACTCCATTTTCCGGTATATCCCGAGAGATTGGGGGCAGTTACTGCAGGTCGGCCAGGACCAGCTCATCATCTGCCTGGATCCTCAGACCGGGTACGGCCAGCATGAGCCGCCCTTTGCGGATAATGCCAAAGATCAGCTTGCCGGTATCCGAGGTAAGATTGGCCACTTCCTCTCCGACGACAATATGATCGGTCGGAACACTGATGTAGACGACACTGCTGCCGAAAACACGTTGCTGGAACGCCTCTTTTTCTCCGTCGATCCTGCGCAGAAAGTCCTGGACAGTCAGGTCGGTTGAACAGATTGCATCGAGGCCGAATTCTTCAAAGACCGAACGGCTGCCCGGATTGAAAATGCGGGAGATAATGCGCGGAACCTTGAATATCAGATCGGCTATCTGGGCTACCATAATGTTGATGTTGTCATTCTGTGTGACGGCGCACAGCACATCTGCTGTTTCGATGCCAGCTTGCCGCAACACATCCCTGTCGATGGGCACTCCGGTTATCTTGATGCAATCCAGGTCGGCTGCAGACTGAATCAGCTGACTGTCATTTTCAACGATAACCACGTCGTGGCCCCGTTCGACCAGGATGGTCGCTAATGATGATCCGACTTTTCCGCATCCGACAACAATGATCTGCACTACGCTCACCTCATTCCAACACTATGATTATGCCATGTCTTATTCATTTTGGTTGTTAAATTCCTGTAACGCTTCTGTTGTGTCGCTTCTTCATCAGCTCGTAAGCTAAAATGGCGGTTGCTGCAGCCGCATTGAGCGATTCTGATCGTCCCGGCATGTAGATATAGACAGTTTCTTTGGCCAGTTTACGTGCCAATTCACTAAGGCCGTGTGCTTCGTTGCCAATCACCAGGGCCGCTCCGCCCGGCACAAGCGCAGCGACAGACTTCTCGCCGTGCGGGTCGGCAGCAATCAACGGGATACCGGCCATTGCCAGCCATCCGGCCACATCTGTGATGTCCTGAAATGAGATGATCGGTATATGAAAGCATGATCCCATCGCTGCACGGATCACTTTGGGGTTCATCGGCCAGACAGTGCCTGTTGTGACCAGAACCCCATTAAAAGCAAAAGCGTCAGCTGTCCGGATCATCGTACCGAGATTGCCCGGGTCAGAAATGCCGTCTGCGACCAGATAAAGGTCATCTATTGACGGTTGTCCTGCTGGTTTCTGCAACACAGGCGACAGGCAGACCATGGCAAGACCCTGGGGATGTTCTGTGTCACAGAGCGCTTGAAACAGTGAATCAGTCATGGTCCAACGCTCAATCGAAGCCGGCAACGATGAAACGAAGCCTGCCACCTGCGGTGTTACCGAATCGGCTGTCAGGACAGCTTCTGCAGCAATGCCCGACTGGACCGCATCGCTGCACAGGCGCAGCCCTTCCAATAAAACCCGGTTTGTCTTTTTGCCCCGATTCAGGCGGCTGATGGCATACCAGGCTTTGTATCGCTCGTTTTTGCGACTGTCAATCCGATTGGACATAGCACGCTCCTGTATGCGCGAGGACGGGCAAACACCCGTCCTCAGCACATTAGGCTCATCGTAATGTGGCGTTATCCCAACCTTGCTGGTTGTGACAGGATCCGTCAAAGAGCTGCTTTTGCCTTGTTACAAAGCTCTGTGAAACCGGACGGATCCTTAACGGCGATATCAGCCAGCACCTTGCGGTCCAGCGTGATCTGGGCACGGCTGAGGCCGTTCATAAAGCGGCTGTAAGACAGTCCGTTGAGGCGTGCTGCCGCGTTAATGCGGGTAATCCAGAGTTTCCTGAATTCACGCTTCCTGTTACGCCGGTCGCGATAGGCATAGCTCAGCGATTTCATGACCTGCTGATTGGCGACTTTGAACAGTTTGCTCTTATGACCGAAATACCCCTTAGCCTGCTTGAGTATTTTCTTGTGTCGCGCTTTTGTCCTGATGGACCTTTTAACTCTTGTCATTTGTATATCCTCCGTTCAGTGCACGTTTTTTTCAGGCAGCCAGCCTTTGCACATTCTTATTTATATGGGATCAGCTGGCGGATATTGTGCTGGTCAACCGATGAAGCCAGAATGGATTTGCGCAGGTTGCGTTTGCGCTTGGTCGACTTCTTCGTCAGGATGTGCTTTTTGAAAGCCTGAAACCGCAGCACCTTACCGGTACCGGTTACCTTGTATCTCTTTTTTGAAGAGCTGTGTGTTTTCTGCTTGGGCATTTGCCAATCCTCCTTGTTCTGTTTCAAACCTCGCTCCCGAACTGGAAGCTTGTTTTGAACTTGTGATTTCAAATCAGTTTTTTCGCGGCGCCAGGTACATGACCATGTTGCGCCCTTCCATTTTCGGATCACGATCGACCAGACCGAATTCTGAGCAAGCTTCGGCGAACTTTTTCATGACGACATATCCGCGGCTGGTGTAAGCCATTTCACGACCGCGAAACTTGACGACTACCTTGACGCGATCTCCGTCCTGCAGGAAGCGGCAAGCATTTTTGGTCTTGTATCCCAGATCGTGCTCTTCGGTCGTCAGTCTGAATCCGACTTCCTTGACCCCTGTCGTTTTCTGGTTTTTCTTGGCCTCACGTTCCTTTTTAGCGAGCTCGAACATGTATTTACCATAGTCCATGATCTTACAGACCGGGTTGTCCGCCTGGGCATTGATCAGAACCAGATCCAGTTCCTGCTCCTCTGCCTTTCTTCTCGCGTCGATAATGGGTACAACACCCACCATGCTGCCATTACTGTCAATCAAACGCACCTTCTGGAATCTGATCTCATCATTGATCAGAAGACCATTGTTTTGCTTGCCGATATCAATACACCCCCCAGATAAAAAATGAGCCGATGCCATGCATCCGCTCCAGCTGAACAGGGATATGAACTCCCCTTTGTTAGCGATGGACCTCTTCGCCGAAGCTTGAGGTGAGAAGCGGACGCTTCTACTTGTTACAAATCAGTATTTTAATCGTCCGGAGCTTGTCTGTCAAGCACTTTTGAAATATTGAGCAGGGAGATGCGGTTGCGATCCAGCTCGAGTACCTGGCACAGAAGACCGTCAACAGCCAGTGAATCGCCCTGACGTGGAAGCCGCCCCAGTTCACCGGTAATCAAACCGCCGATCGTTTCGAAGTCATCTGAATTGAGGTGGACATGCATCAGTTCATTCAATTCTTTCAGACGAATGGAGCCTTCCACCTGGAATTCATTTTCATTGATCTGGTTCACGATTTCATCGACATGATCATATTCGTCATCGATATCACCGAAAATCACACCCATTATGTCCTGCATGGTAACAATGCCGGCCGTTCCGCCGTACTCATCAACGACAATGGCCATCTGTTGGCGGCGCGTACGCATTTCCTCAAACAAGTCAGCGACCCGTTTGCTCTCAATAGTATAAAAAGGTTTGCGCATATGCTGGCGCAGATCAAAGTTCGATATATCCTGATCATACAGGAAAAAATCCTTGATATGCAGGATGCCGATCGTATTATCTATCTGGTCTTCGTAGACTGGGATGCGAGAGACGCGTTCGTCATAAAATGCCGCACGGATTTCATCATAAGCGGCAGATACCTCAATGGCTGTTATATCTGTCCGGGCAATCATGATATCACTCACCTGGGCGTCACCGAACACAAACACATTTTCCAGAAGACGACGTTCCTCTTGTTCAATAACGCCTTCCTCATGTGAGACATCCATCATGGTGCGCAGTTCATCTTCTGTGACATTTGGCTGCCTGATTTCTGTCGTACCGAACAAACGAAGCAAGCTGCGTGTGATGCCCGTCAAGACGAAAACAAGCGGACGCAACAGACAGGCCAAACCATTGATTGGTCGGGCGACAAACAGGGCAACTTTCTCAGCGTGTGCCGCTGCCAGAGACTTTGGTGTTATTTCAGCAAAGATCAGCACAAGCAACGTCATGATACCTGTCGCAATACCGACGCCGGCATTGCCAACCAGCCGGATTGCGATTGATGTCGCAAGCGCGGCAGCAGCAATGTTGACGACATTATTGCCGACCAGAATGGCGCTTAACAATCGTTGCGGATCTTCAAGCATGCGTAAGATCAGTGATGCATGAGGTCTGCCTTCATCAAGAAGTTGCCTGACTTTGATTTTATTCAAGGACATCAACGCGGTTTCAGATGCGGAAAAAAATGCAGAAAACACAAGGCACAGCAGAAGCAAAATCATCTGCCATAAACTGTCTGGATCCAAAAACCAACACACTCCTCAAGTTCGATCGTGATAACCCCAAAACAAATAACGCAGTCATTATATCCCGAATATATGAAACAAGCAAATCCGCGGCTTACGATTTTGTTCTGCATGGCTGATTTACCGGATCTGAACTTGTCTGCCAGGCACTTTTATGCTATCTTGATGCCAAACATGGCTGTCGGGCCGATCACGACGGAGGCTAAGATGATTGCACGCAAAATCGCCGAGAATATGGGTAAGGGTTCGATGATTCGCAAGATGTTCGAAGAAGGCAGTCGCCTCAAAGCATTGCACGGCATTGACAATGTTTTTGATTTCAGTCTTGGCAATCCTGATCTGGAACCGCCGCAGGAAGTCATTGACGCGCTGCGCAGGCTTGTCAATGATCCCCGGCCCGGCCTGCACAGCTACATGAGCAATGCCGGCCATGAGGCTGCCCGCGTGGTTGTTGCCGGCCGACACAGCCGGTTGTCTGGCCTTTCGATTCCTGCAGGCAATGTCTGTATGACGGTCGGAGCAGCCGGCGCCCTCAACACGGTGCTAAAGGCTTTGCTCGATCCCGGCGATGAAGTGATCGTGCTGGCGCCTTTCTTTTTCGAATATTTATCTTATATCGACAACCATGGCGGTCGGGCTGTCATTGTCCGGAATAATGCGACGACTCTGCTGCCTGACTTTACTGCTATTGCAGAAGCCATCACGCCGCGAACAAGGGCTGTGATCATCAATTCGCCCAACAACCCGTCTGGTGTCATCTATCCTGAGCAATCACTGCGTGAACTGGACGATCTGCTGCGCAGCCAATCCCAAACCATCTATGTCTTGTCGGACGAACCCTATGCCGATCTGGCCTATGATGGCCGCACGGTTCCTTCCACCTTGTCCTGCATCCAGAATGCCATTATCTGCACCAGCTGGAGCAAATCCCTGTCCTTGCCCGGCGAACGCATCGGCTGCCTGATCATCAGCCCCCGTTGTGAAGACCAGGCACTGATCAGCCAGGCCTGTGTCTACTGCAACCGCATCCTGGGCTTTGTCAATGCGCCGGCGCTGTTCCAGCGGGTCATCGAACAGGCTGTTGATGCCAAGGTGGATATTTCACTGTATGAGCGCAGACGTGACATGCTTGTGTCGGTCCTGCGTGACGCAGGATTCACCGTGGATAAACCTGCCGGCGGGTTGTACCTTTTTCCCAGGAGTCCCATTGCGGACGATGTCGCTTTTGCCCAGGAATGTGCCAGGCGCCTTGTATTACTGGTGCCAGGCAGCGGTTTCTGGTTCCCGGGTTTTTTCCGTCTCTGCTTTGCTGTCCGTGAAGAGACGATCCATCGGTCCGCCGAAGCGTTCCGATCCATCGGCCGGTCTTACGGGTTGTGCTAATCTTCTGGTGTAACTGTAACGAGGCAGACGCCGCTTTGCAGCGAGATCGTGCTGTGACCGGAAGCGGTCAGACGGTTGCTGACACCGCGCGTGCTGCCCTTGGTTAATTCTGCATCGACCAGGGGATATTCCAGTCCTGTATACGTCAGTCCGGTGATTCTATCACTCATGGGTATGACCGACACGATCCATCGTCCGTCCGGCCGCTGCGGCATCAAGATGTCCAGCGACTGGTCGCCTGTCAGGGTGTAGATGCGGGAGATGCCGTCGCTGAGCAGCAAGGCGCGGTTCGGCTCAGCCAACCGGACTGCCAGCATCTGGGTGGCCAGAACATGATCTGGCCGGTTGCCCAGAGCACCAAGCACGATCAGGCCATGGTCGCGGACATGTGCCGGTTTGCGCCGGATGGCAACCTGCATCGCCAGTTCGGCATCCGTTTCATCTTTGCTGACCCGATGCCGTTCGACTGGTACGGAATGTGACCGGATCCAGGCCAGAGCCTGACTGCCTACAGAGTCCAGGTCCCCGATCATCAGATGTGGTTTGAACTGCATGCGCTGCAAATGGCGGGCGCCGCCATCTGCGCAGATGATATCATCAGCCTGCCTGAGCCAGTGCAGACAGATCTGGTCGTCGTCTATTCTGCCGGATAACACAATTACCGAGAGCATTGTCTGAGCTGCCGGATGGCGGCGGCCGGATCCTCCTGACCGAACACGGCACTGCCGACGACGATCATGTTGGCCCCTGCTTCCCTGTTTTCTTTGACATTGTCAGGATAAATACCACCATCGATCTGCAGGTGGATCGGCCGGTCCTGTTGATCAAGCTGATGGCGCAGCCGTCTGATCTTGTCCTGCATGCCAGGAATATAAGTCTGGCCGCCAAAACCAGGATTGACGGTCATGAGCAGAACCAGATCCAGAAATGGCAGGACTTCTTCGACAGCTGTCAACGATGTGCCCGGATTGAGTGCGACACCGGCCGTACAGCCGGCTGCACTGATCTGCTGCAAGGCTCGCTGCAGGTGCGGACACGCCTCAGCATGGATGACAATACTGTCTGCCCCGGCTTCGGCAAATGGTTCGATCCAGATGATCGGGTTTTCGATCATCAGATGCACATCCAGCGGCAGCCTGGTGTATTTGGACAAGGCTTTGACGACAGGCAGTCCGAAGCTGATGTTCGGCACGAAGTGGCCGTCCATGACGTCGATGTGGAGGATGTCTGCATCAGCTGACACCTGATCTGCTGCAGCCCCCAGTGCCGTGAAGTCAGCCGACAAGATCGACGGACAGATCAGCAGGCGGTCTTGTGTTTTATCGTATTCAGGTAACATGACTATTCCTCCTGACAAGTCAGGCACGGTCAGGGACTGTTTTGAAATAACTTGTTCTATCAATTCCCCGAAAACTTGACCAGACTCGTCAATCTTTCGGGGAAAAGACCAACTAATTTCTAAGCAATCCCTTAGGCCGCGCTTTTTTCTGGTAGGTGTCCAGTGCATCCAGCTGGCTGCGCAACTGGCGGTATCGTTCCAGCCGTTCCGGATCGATCGCGCTGTCGGGTACGGCACAGCCAGGTTCGCCGATGTGTCTGCAGTCATTGAAATGGCATTGGTCCCGGACCTGGACGATTTCCGGATAACCATCAGCTAACTGGTTGCCGCTGATGCCGACATCGGGCAGCTCCAGTGTGCTGAAGCCGGGCGTATCGGCAAGGTAACCACCGGCAGTTGGGAAGAAGACAACTTCCCTGGTTGTGTGGCGGCCCCGGCCGATGCGTTCACTGATTGAACCGACAGACATAACAGTCTCACCGTGCAGCCGGTTCATCAAGGTCGATTTTCCAACACCGGACTGCCCGGCCAGGCAGGCTGTTTTACCCGCAAGCCATTGTTTAAAGGCCGTCACACCGGTTTCATCTTGCGGGGCTGTTTCCAGAATCAGGCAGCCGACCGACTGGTATGGCTTCAGCAAGTCGGTCGCATCAGCGGATAAGTCTGTCTTGGTCAGGATCAGCAACGGTTCGATCCCGTGGATATAGCTGATGGCAAGAAGCTTATCGACCAGCATCAAATCGGGTGGCGGATCTGCTACTGACAGGGTGATGACGAGTCCGTCCAGATTGGCGACAGCTGGCCTGACCAGGAAATTCCTGCGCGGATGGATGTGGCGGATGCTCCAGGGACGGTCGGGATCGCCGCTCGGTTCACAGTCAACCAGGTCACCGGCAGTCGGAACTTCATGGTGTTTGCGAAAGAGTCCTCTGGCAGATGCCTGCAGGATCGAGCCGTCAGGCCCGTCAACCCAATACAGGCCGCCAACACCGCGCAGGATTCTTCCGGTCAACACTGCCGTCAGCCTCCGCTACCCGGGTTGTTTTTTTCTGTCGGGGTGGCTGTCGGTTCAGGTGCTGTCGTTGGTTCAGGGGTTGGAACCGCCGTCGGCACAGGGGTCGTTGTCGGAATCGGCGTCGGTTCCGGGGTTGGTATCGGTGTTGGTTCCGGAGTCGGTGTTGGTTCTGGAGTCGGTGTTGGTTCTGGAGTCGGTGTCGGCAGCGGCGTTGGGTTGAGGAAGTAGTAATAATCCTGCTGTGTTCCATAGGTGAATGCGACAATTTTCAACGCTGTGACTTCCTCGCCGGCAGGTGGATTCTGCTTGATGATAACGCGCTTATTCTCAGGCACTTCGACAGGCAGGCCGGTTATCGGGTCAACCGAGATATTGGTCAGGGGGCCCAGAATCAGATTCAACGGGAGCATTTCATCTTTCGCATCTGTCAGAAGGCGGCCGACGAAATCAGGCATGATCACTTCCGGTGGCCCTAAACTGACATAAAGAACGATCTCACTGCCTTTTAATGCGCTCGTGTTCGCTGCTGGGACTGTTTTGATGACTCGACCTTTGTTGAAATCGGAATACTCATATTGGACAATAACCGTGAAACCATGAGTCTGTTTGAGTTCAGTTTCGGCTATGGTCTGCGACTCGCCGGCATAGTCCGGTATCGTGATCAATTCCTGTCCGCCGCTGACATACAGGACAATCGTTGTGCCGCCCGGTTTGATCTCAATGCCGGCTGGCGGGTACTGGTCGATGATGATGCCTTCAGCGATGCTGTTGTCCTCCCGGTATTCAATCCGCCTCTTGATGTCGTTATCATCAAACAGCTCTATTACTTCACTGAGATCACGGCCGCGGTAATCGCCCACGGTGAAGATTATGTCCGACGGCTGTGTCTGCAGGTTGTCTTTTATTTTATCCCAGGCCCAGCTGCCAATGGCGCCGAGAAAGACGAGAGACAGCAGGATGATGCTCACGACGATGGCGATATCTCGCTGGCGTGAACGGCGCCTTTCCACAATGGCCCGTTCGATTTCCCTTAGCTTGCCGAAATTAGGATCTGGCCGTTTGAGGCCAATGGCGGTTGTATTCGCATGGTTGTCTCCGGTTCCGGCCAGAACGCCGTAGACACCTTCAGGATCAACCATGAAGGCGTCCAGTTCATCGACCAGTTCCCTTGCATCAGCATAGCGGTTGTCCGGGGACTTCTGGATGCACTTGATGATGATGTCGTCAAGGTTACGCGGAATGTCCGGGCGTATTGTCGACGGCAACTGGGGCATTTCCTGCAGGTGTTTGATGGCGATGGCGACAGAAGTTTCACCGTCGTAGGGCACCTGGCCGGTGACCATCTCGAACAGCAGGATTCCCAGAGAATACAGATCGGACTTTTCGCCCACCAGACTGCCGCGCGCCTGTTCCGGCGAAAAATAATGCACGGAGCCGAACGTGACGCCGGCTGTCAATGTGATGGTGCTGCTGTTGGCAGCACGGGCGATCCCGAAATCAGTGACTTTCGCGACCATGTCCGGTGTGATCAGAATATTGTGCGGTTTGATATCGCGGTGCACGATGCCGTTGCGATGCGCATTCTCAAGGGCAAGCCCTATTTGAATGGCCAACGGTACGGCGACCTGCCAGTTGAGGACTCCCCTGGCGTCGATCAGTTCCTTGAGCGTCGATCCTTCGACATATTCCTGAACGATATAGCGCAATTCATTGTCCTGACCATAATCGATCACTTTGACAATATTGGGATGATTGAGACTGGATGCCGCTCGTGCTTCTGTGGCAAAACGCTTGACGAATTCCGGATCGTGTGTCAGATCATCGCGCAATATTTTCACGGCGACAAGCGCGTTGTTATTTTGATGATCTTCGGCAAGAAACACCTGGGCCATACCGCCCTGGCCGATCGCGCGGATCAGGCCATAGCGGCCGCCGATAATTCTGTCGGCCGGCACCTGATGCTTTTCTGATTTCATGACGTATCCTCCAAAATGGGTCTTATCAGACAAATGCTGTCAAGACCGTGATATTATCTTCTCCACCGAGCGCCAGAGCCATGTCGACCAGCCTGTCGGCCAGCTGTCCAGCTGATTGTCCTGCCAGCATCTGCTCACAGATCTCACCATCCGGCAACAAACCGTGCAGTCCGTCGCTGCATAACAGCAGACGATCTCCGACTGCCAAACGATACTCGGAGAAATCAGGCTGCAGATAATCCGGTATACCAAGCGCGCGCGTCAGTACATTGCGTTTGGGATGCTGCCGTGATTCATCTGCACTGATCGATCCGGCATCGACCAGCTCCTGGACGAGTGTATGATCAACTGTCAGGCGTGTCAGCACCTGATCATGCAGCAGGTATGCCCGGCAATCGCCAACATGTGCCAGCAGCAGGTGCCCCGGATACAGGATGGCTACCGTCAGTGTCGTTCCCATCCCCTGATTTTCATCGTCGCTGAGCGAACTGAGGTATACCTTGACGTTGGCCTTCTCGACTATTCGGGTCAGCTGCTGTCCGATATCATCCGGTCCCAGCGGGACCGTCTCCCAGATCAGCTGACCGAGCTGGTTCTTAACATAATCGACTGCAACCTGGCTGGCCAGTTCGCCGCGGCGATGGCCACCCATGCCGTCAGCCAGAATCAGAGCACAAGGATAACCGGGTCCGTTTTGCAGCACGGCATAACTGTCTTCATTTTTTGGCCGAACCAGTCCGGCATGTGTAGCAGAACCAAGCGTCAAGGTCTCTTGCATGCTTCCATCCTTCTTCTTAGCTGACCACAGGCAGCCATGATGTCCGATCCAAGTTCCCGGCGAACCGTCGCATTGATGCCGGCACGGATCAGACGACTGAGAAAACGCTGCACCTCCGGCTGGCGGCTCTGAAGGTATTGCCCGCCAGTAAACTCATTGGCCGGAATCAGATTAACATGGCAGAGAAGGCCTTTCAGTCTCGCTGCCAGCTCATCTGCATGCTCCGGCTGATCGTTAACGCCATTGAACAGGGCATATTCGAAGGTGATGCGGCGGCCTGTTGTCTCGATATGCCGTCGGCAGGCAGCCAAGAGCCGGTCATAATCGTATTGTCTTGCGATGGGCATCAACTGACGCCGGATGGTATCATTGGGCGCATGCAAAGATACCGAAAGAGTGACCGGTAAGCCTTCTTGTGAGAATTCTATCATCTTGGGCACCAGTCCGCAAGTTGAGACTGAAAGATGACGCATGCTGATGTTCATTCCCTGCGGATCATTGACGCGCCGCAGGAACCGGACCACCTCGTCATAATTGTCCAGCGGTTCGCCGATGCCCATGATGGTTACGTGGCCGATTCGGTTCATACAGTCATGGGCGATCAGACTGACCTGTGCCAGCATTTCTCCTGCCGTCAGGTTACGGCCGAATCCGGCGCCGGTCGAAGCGCAGAATGTGCAACCCATGCGGCAGCCGGCCTGCGAGGAGATGCAGACAGACCAGCCATAGCGATAATGCATCAGGACACTCTCGATGATGTTGCCATCATGCAGGCGAAAGATGTATTTGGCCGTATCGTCCAACGACGACTGCAGTTTCTTTTCCAGGACCAGTCCATCGATCAGGAATGATTCTTCAACCAGATGACGCAGATCCAAAGGCAGATCGGTCATCTCGTCCACCCGGCTGATCCCGCGGTCTATCCAGGCAGCAAGCTGCCCGGCCCGATAGGCTGCAATGCCTCTGGCCTTTACCCATTCAGCCCAGGCGGGGCGATCCATGTCATATATATACGGTTTCACGACTAGTCCACCTTCTTCATGCGGGCCATAAAAAAACCATCGGTCCCATGGCGGTGCGGCAACAACTGCAGCCGGCCGCGGGCAGCCTGATCAGCCAGGTCGTCCTGATCAAGCAGCGATAACGGGAGCAGCTCTGTGAGCGGATCAGACTGGAAAAGTCCGCCGTGTCGTTGCAGAAAAGCGTCAACCTGACCATCGTTCTCTGCCGGATTGATCGTGCAGGTACTATAGATGAGGACGCCTCCAGGCCTGACCAGTCTTGCCGCCGTGTCGAGTATGGCTGCCTGCAGCGGATAAAAGGTCCCGATACGTTCATGTGTCATATGCAGGCGAATCTCCGGTTTGCGGCCCAGAAGGCCAAGACCGCTGCAAGGCACATCAGCCAGAACCAGATCTGCCTGCTCCTGCCAGGGCATAAATGCCGGTTTTCCCGCTGGATCGAGACCAGTCGCACTGTCGGCGACCAGATAACGGATTCCGTCCAGACCAAGGCGCTTTGCCTGCTCAGTGACCAGATGCAGCCGCTCTTCATGGCTGTCAACGGCCAGTATGTCCGCCTGGCCTCCGGCCAGCTCCGCAAGATGCGTCGTCTTGCCGCCCGGCGCCGCACACAGATCGATAATCGACCAGCCTTGCCGCGGTCCGGCAGCATGGCCAACCAGCATGGCCGCTTCATTTTGAATCGATAAAAGGCCATCGCGCCAGGCCGCCAGGCCGGACACCGGCTGGCCGGACAGGTGCATTGCCAGCGCTTCCGGGCAATAGCGGCCAGGTTCACAGATAACGCCATCCTGGCTGAGTCGTTCGCACAAGGCTTCCGGTGTGATGCGCAGCCGATTAGTCCGGGCTGTGACGGTCCGGACGCTCTCCAGAGACTGGCAGGCCAATTTTCTGGCTTCTTCATCACCATACCACTTGCGCAGGTGGCCGTACAGTTCAGGCGGCAGTCCTGTCAGAAGCGGCACATTGTCCGGTATTTCAACCGGGTTCCTGGCAAGATTGCGCAGCACAGCGTTGACATAGCCGGCGGCGCCGCGATTGGTCCGGCTAGCCGCGATCCGGACAGATTCATCGATCGCTGCTGAAACCGGGATGCTGCGTGACCAGGTGAGCTGCCAGACGCCCATGCGCAGGACAGTCCTGATCCACGGGTCAAGCGACGCGAGAGGCCTTTTGCTGACTTGACGCAGGATCCAGTCGATTGTATACGTATAGCTCAAGGTCTCATAGATCAATGCCGCGGCAAACCTGCGGTCGCGGGCAT
>JAWSUP010000023.1:0-21912 GCA_033549405.1 Bacillota bacterium
CTGGTCGTCCAGCACTTTCAGCAGCAGGCGCTCGGTCTGCAGGACTAGGTGATCGTGCAGTTTTCTCTCAGTCCCCATCAAACGCTCTTTCCGATTGCCCAAGGATCAGTCAGGTTGACAGGTCAATCAGTGCCTGGCGATATATGGCTGAAGTTGACAGCAATTGATCGATCGTCAGGAATTCACCTGCCTGATGGGCTGTCTCAGGATCACCCGGAAATCCGCCGCCAAAAGCGACGACATTGGGCATGGTCCTGGCGTAGGTGCCGCCACCGATGGCGACGGGATCAGATTTCATTCCAGTCAGGTCTGTATAGACGCGGCAGAGCTTCTGGACCAATTCTGAATCCCGGGGCAGATAAAGGGGCGGGATGTGATTCAGAAGGTGCAATTGCGCACCCAGTGTACCGGCATTTATCCGAATCTTTTCGATCATCTCTTCAAACGAACCGGTAACAGGATAACGGATGTCGACTGTTAGTACGGCCTTATTCTCATCCAGCTCAAGCCGGCCGGCATTGAAAGTCAACGGACCTGATTCATCAGAGGAAGCAATATCAAGTCCTTCGCCGCGCCAGCTCCGGCCAACGGCCTGATGGTAAAATGTGACAAAGGGATGGGCACAACCGGCCTTGTCCAGTAATTCAGCAGCTTCCATCATGGCTTTGCTGATCGCATTGTCCCCCGATTCGGGCATGCTGGCATGCCCGGAAGCACCGATAATCGAACGGGTCACTGTTTGACTATTGTCATTAACGAATGACACATCACAGCGACCAGGAATCAT
Source organism: Bacillota bacterium (assembly GCA_033549405.1). Taxonomy (GTDB): domain Bacteria; phylum Bacillota; class Clostridia; order Saccharofermentanales; family UBA5734; genus JAAYBY01. The sequence goes on from JAWSUP010000023.1 coordinate 788, forward strand.
GTTCGGACTGTTTCCGCCCGCTGCAGCGACCAGGCGCAATGCATCGGATTTAGATTGTCCGCCGGTTACGGTCAAGGTCAGCTGGCATAGCCCTTTCTCAGCGTAGATAACCGGGAATGTCGCATCAGGTGTGAATCCGGCATCAGGCAGCTCTGCGACTTTCACGTAATGGGCCATGCAGGAACTGCCTTTTTCTTCATCGATTCCGATGATCAGGCGGATGCGGCCTTTGGGCCTGTAACCGGTATCAAGCAGGTCTTTCATGGCATAGAGAACAGCAATGGCAGGACCTTTATCATCGGACGTGCCACGGGCGATCAGACGGTCGCCGTCCCTTGTCAGCTGAAATGGTTCGGAAAGCCAGCCATCACCGGCAGGCACGACATCCAGATGGCAAAGAGCTGCGACCAGGTGGTCGCCTGAACCAAATTCGACATAACCGGCCCGGTTATCCAGATTGACAGCACGAAAGCCCAATTTTTCACCGAGATCAAGAAACCAGACAAGCGCCCGACGGGTTTCCTCACCATATGGTGCTGTTGGCGTCGGTGCTCCGCGCACACTGGGAATAGCGCACAGGCTGCTGAGGTCACGCACCATATCGTGCTGCAAGTGCGCCATTTTTCTGGAAAGAAGGCGACGACGCTCCTGACTGATACCTGGCCCGACGCTCATGATTCTTTTCCTTCTTCCCGAGACTTCTTTTCGCCGTCAGCAGACAGAACAATATCCGCATCAACGGGTGCTGTTTCATCGGGTGCTGTTTCAACAGGCGCTGCATCAACGGGTGCTGTTTCAACAGGTGCTGCTTCATCAGGCACATCATCATAGTCTGACCTGGTGAAATCGACCATGTCTTTATCTTCGCATTCCTGGTGCAGGTGGCAGAACAAGCCCAAATACAGACCCCGCCGCTGCGCTGTCTGGCCACAGACAACGCATGCCCTGGCAGGAACCTCATACAGAGATAACAGACCTGACAACTGGCCCAGGATGTATTCCATCTTTTCGCTGCTGATCGGTATGATTCCTTCTTCCATACGCACGCAGAGAAAATTGTCGCCGATTTCAAAATTACGCAGTTTCAATGCCTTACGTTGGTTTTCCAAAAATTTGACGATCATCTCCAGAGCATCAGGGCTGATACCTGCCACAGGTGTGATGAAAGCCTTGAAATGCTTACCTTCAAACGCTGTAAACAGGAAGCCGTTGTATTCACCGAAGATCATATCTTCTTTGGCATTGACTTTCCACTGATTCATTTCTGCAAGTTTCATCAATTGGGTCGATATCATGTGCAGCTCTCCCTCATTGTGGTCTCACGGAGTTGCCTCAGGGCTTTTGATCCGCTTTTATTATTATAACGTGAAAATGATCTGAAGTGTGACGGAATTGCGAAATATGGATTGGCAACAGTATTTTGCGTGTCCTGCTAAGGCCATTCATCCGACAGTCAGGCTGCGGCTGTGACTGGTTATACTATTATTAATATTAATAAATATAGTATAAATAATTAATATAATAAGTTGACAAATAAATACAACAGGTGTATCGTAAAGTCAGTTGGATCCTCAATAATCCATCACCCTTTAATGGCTGACCAGCCCGCTCGTATTTGGAGGTACCATGAATATATTGCTCGTTTATCCCGAATTCCCGGATACATTCTGGAGTTTCAGACATGCTCTCAAATTCGTCAAGAAGAAAGCCAGCACACCACCTTTGGGTCTGCTGACAGTGGCAGCCATGTTGCCTGCCGACTGGCAAATGCGATTATATGATCTAAATGTGGAAGAGCTGCCTGACAAAGATCTGATCAAGGCAGACTATGTTTTCCTCAGCGCCATGAGCGTGCAGCGGGACTCCGCACAGGCATTTATCACCCGCTGCAAGGCAGCTTCGATCAAAGTTGTCGCTGGCGGACCGCTGTTTACTATGGACTATGCATCATTCCCCGATGTGGACCACTTCGTGCTCAACGAGGCAGAACTGACATTGCCGCTATTTTTGAGGGACCTGGAACAAGGTTGTGCGCAGCGAATCTATCAAACAACTGAATTCCCGGATATCCGGCAGACAAAGAACCCCTTGTGGCATCTGGCAAACCTCCGGTATTACAGCTCCGTCAGCATCCAGTTTTCCAGGGGCTGCCCGTATAGCTGTGATTTTTGCAACATCACATCACTGCTCGGTCACCAGCCGCGAACCAAGACGACCACCCAGATCATCACCGAACTTGACACGATTTATGCGCTTGGATGGCGCGGCAGCGTTTTCTTCGTTGATGACAATTTCATATGCAATAAAAAACAGTTGAAATCGGATCTGCTGCCAGCCTTGGTTGCCTGGCGCAAAGGGAAGGTCGGCATGGCATTCAATACAGAAGTGTCTATCAACCTGGCCGATGACACCGAATTGATCCAGTTGATGACGGCAGCAGGATTTGTGACGATTTTTGTCGGTATCGAGACAACCAATGAAGAGAGCCTGGCCGAATGCAACAAAATTCAAAACAGGGGACGCGATATGGTTGAAAGCGTCAAAGTGCTCCAGTCTGCAGGCCTGCAGGTCCAGGGAGGATTCATCGTCGGATTTGACAGTGACAAACCTTCTATCTTTCAGCAGCAGGTGGACTTCATTCAGCGAAGCGGCATCGTCACGGCTATGGTCGGACTATTGCAGGCGCCGCCAGGTACAAGCCTGTATCGGCGCATGGAACAGGAAGGCCGATTGGTGAAACAATTCTCGGGTGACAATGTGGATGGCTCGACCAACATCATACCGAAAATGGGATATGATCTGCTCCGGCAAGGCTATCATATCATACTGGATCAGATCTATGCTCCGAAACTTTATTATGAGCGTGTGCGGACATTCCTGCGCCAGTACAAACCGCCGCAAATCCGCTACCGCATGGATCTGCAATCAATACTGGCATTGGGCCGGTCAATATATCGACTGGGCATACGCGGTGTCGAACGTCTGCATTACTGGAAGCTTTTCTTCTGGTCTCTTTTTCGCCGCCCACATTTATTCCCGTTGGCCATTACGTTGTCAATCTACGGTTACCACTTTCGCCAGGTTGTCGCTTTGCATGTTATCAATGAATCATCATAAGAAGCCTGTCCGATATGTATGGCAGACAAGCTAAATCATTGACGACTGTCAAAGCATAAACGAATGCCAGCTGCCGTCGTCGGCGAAAACAATTACAGAAATCATTGACTGATTATCATATTACCCCTATTATATTTTCAGTGGAAAAAAATGACGAATGAGGTATATACCATGTTTATTTCTGCAAAGTCCATTGTCTCGAATTCCGATATGATTAAAAAATACAAAAACTGCAGGGAATTGGCAGAAAAACAAGGTAAGATCTTTATATTAAAGAACAATCAGCCTGATGCGGTTCTCTTTTCAATCGCTGAATATGAAAAAATTTCAGTGATCATTGAATATATGGAGGGCCTGTATGAAAAGGAAATAACGCAGGCGATTGAATCAATACAGAAAATTCTTGTCAAAGAAACAATAACATGATACAATTGCCAAGGCTCAAATACACACATGGGACAGCAGAACCTGTTGCCTGAACCGAAACAAAACCGGCTGCACACCCATGGAGGAAAAAAACAGGAGGAATACAAATGGCCGTAATCAGCATGAAGCAATTGCTGGAATCCGGTGTTCATTTCGGACACCAAACCCGCCGCTGGAATCCCAAAATGGCGGAGTACATCTATACCGAACGCAATGGCATCTATATCATTGATCTGCAAAAGACCGTCCGCAAAATTGAAGAAGCATACATGTTTGTCCGGGAAGTTTCTATGAACGGCGGTACAGTTTTATTCGTCGGCACCAAGAAACAAGCCCAGGACTCGATCCGCGAGGAAGCGGACCGCTGCGGCATGTTCTTCATCAACAACCGTTGGCTGGGTGGCACCTTAACCAATTTCGTCACCATCAGGAAGCGCATCAGCCGCCTGGCAGAACTCAAGGAGATGGAAAACAACGGGACTTTCGATATGTTGCCCAAGAAAGAGGTTGCAAAACTGCGCCTTGAGATGGAAAAACTGGACAAGAATCTGGGTGGCATACAGGATATGACACGCCTGCCGTCTTGTGTTTTTGTCGTTGATCCGCGCAAAGAGCACATCGCTGTCCTCGAGGCGCGCCGTCTCAATATCCCGATTGTCGGTATCGTCGATACGAACTGTGATCCGGATGAAGTCGATTACATTATCCCGGGAAATGACGATGCCATTCGTGCCGTCAAACTGATTGCCGGCAAGATGGCAGATGCCATACTTGAAGGACGCCAGGGTGAACAGATCGATCTGACGGCCGAACAACCGCTGAAAGATGAATCAACCCCTGATATCGACGAATAAGGGAGGTACATATGGCTATAACCATTGATATGATCAAAGAATTGCGCGAGAAGACCGGTTCCGGCATGATGGACTGTAAGAAAGCCCTGACAGAATCTGGCGGCGACTTGGAGAAGGCGATCGTCTGGCTGCGTGAAAAAGGCATCGCTTCCGCTGATAAAAAAATGTCGCGTATCACGGCAGAGGGTGTCGTTGACGCGTATATCCATGCTGGCGGTCGTATCGGCGTCCTGATCGAAGTCAATATCGAGACAGATTTTGCTGCTAAGAACGAGGATTTCCGCCGCATGGTACGCGAGATTGCCATGCAGATTGCCGCCATGAATCCGCGCTGGGTGTCGCGCAAGGACGTGCCGGCCGAGGTGCTGGATCAGGAGCGTGCTATCGTGCGCAACCAGGCGCTCAATGAAGGCAAACCGGAAAAGATTGTTGATAAAATCGTCGAAGGCAGGCTCAGCAAGTTCTTTCAGGAAAACTGCCTGCTTGAGCAAGCCTGTATCAAGGACGACAGCAAGACGGTGGAAACACTCGTCAAAGAGATGATTGCGCTGATCGGCGAAAACATCACAGTCCGGCGTTTCGTTCGCTACGAACTCGGCGAGGGACTGCAGAAGCGAGAAGATAATTTCGCTGAAGAGGTCATGAAACAGGTCAAGTAAAAACCCATGTGGGGGACATGCCAGTCATGCCCCCCATTTTTTAGGCATTTGCAGCCATGACGCGTTCTACAGGAGGTACAGCCATGACGGCGATCTACAAGCGGATTATGCTCAAGCTCAGCGGAGAAGCCCTTGCTGGCGAGAAGGGCATCGGACTCGACAACAAGACCCTTAGAATCATGGGTGAGACCATCGGCCAGGTCACAGCATTGGGTGTTGAGGTGGCTATTGTCGTCGGTGGCGGCAACTTCTGGCGCGGCCGGACCAGTGCCGGTATGGACCGCGTGACGGCAGACCATATGGGTATGCTGGCGACTGCCATGAATGCCCTGGCATTGTCGGATGCCCTGGAGCAGGCTGGTGTAGTCACCCGCGTGCAGAGCGCTATCGAAATGCGGCAGATTGCGGAGCCTTACATCCGCAAAAGGGCGATTCGCCATTTGGAGAAGGGGCGCGTGGTCATTTTTGCCTGCGGCACCGGCAATCCATTTTTTACGACCGACACAGCCGCAGCCTTGCGTGCTTCGGAAATCGAAGCTGAAATCATGTTCATGGCCACCCTGGTCGATGGTGTCTATGACAAAGACCCGCACAAATATCCGGACGCCGTTCGCTATGAAACCATCAGCCACGACCAGGTCCTGCAGATGAACCTGAAGGTGATGGATGCGACAGCCGCCGCCTTATGCCGCGACAACCACATGACCATCGGTGTATTCAACCTCAGGGATCCACAGAATATTGTTCGCGTTGTATGCGGAGAACAGATCGGAACCCTCATCCGCTAACGAGAGCCACTAATCTTTTGAACATGCCTTTAGTCATGTCAATAAATAACTGGCTCTACCGCTTTCCCTCGGATTGACCAATTATGTCAATCCTTCGGGAAAGAGAGCCACTAATCTTTTGAACATGCCTTTGAACATGCCTTTGTTGAACATTCATGACTGATCGGCTATAATATGGTCTATTCCAAGATATGCTTCATACGGGAGGTCAACTTATGGCTATGATTGAAATTACCAAAGAAGCTTACCAGCCCTTTGAAGAGAAGATGCAGAAGACAGTTCATGTACTGCAGGACAACTTCAATGCAATTCGGGCCGGCCGGGCTAATCCCAAGGTTCTGGATCGCATCACAATCGAGTACTACGGTGTACAGACGCCGATCAACCAGGTGGCAAACATACAGGTGCCGGAAGCGCGCCTGATAACCATTACACCTTGGGACCCCAGTACCTTGAAGGCGGTCGAACGGGCTATCCAGGCTTCGGATCTGGGCATCAATCCCAACAACGATGGACGCATGCTGCGGCTTGTTTTTCCGGCGTTGACTGAAGATCGTCGCCGTGATCTGGTTAAAAGTGTCCATAAATACACTGAAGAAGGCCGCATTGCCATTCGCAACATCCGGCGAGAAGCGCTGGATAAATATCGGACCCACCTGAAGAAGAAAGAGATAACAGAAGACAGTCTGTCTGAATTTGAGATTGAGCTGCAGAAACTGACTGACAGATATATAGCAGATCTGGACAAGATCGCTGATGATAAGGAAAAAGACCTGATGGAGCTTTGATCGGCATTTCAGGTGGTCAGAATGTAAAAATGGACCGGGTGCTGGCCGCCCGGTTCTTGTTTCAGAGGGGTCCGTATGGCACGACTGGTACAGATTTTTAAGCTGCTGTTTCCGGCGCGTAAGACCGGACGTGACCAGGATAAGCCCGGCAGGCAACCCGGTGGTGATGCCGACGAACCGCTCAGGATACCGCGGCATCTGGCTGTCTTTATGGATGGCAATGGCCGCTGGGCTCGTCAGCGCGGTCTGCCGCGCACAGCCGGACACCGTGCGGGCGCTGAAAACCTGCAGAACCTTTGCCGTATGTGCGGCCGCCATGGTATCCAATACCTGACCGTTTATGCATTTTCCACTGAAAACTGGAACCGGCCTCAGGAAGAAGTTCAGGCGCTCATGGAATTGTTTGTCGAGTTTTTCGAACGTTATGACAGAGAGTTGGCCAAAGAAGGCATCAGGGTGCGTTTTTCCGGCGACAGGAACGGCCTGCCGCAATCTGTCACAGACATTATGGAACGGGCTGAAGCAGATTCTGCATCCCGGCAGAAGATGCAACTGATCATTGCCCTGAATTATGGCGGCCGTCGTGAAATCGTCCAGGCTTGCCGCAAGCTGGCCTGTGAAGTCGCGGATGGCCGCCTGGCGCCTGACGCTATTGACGAGCAGGCTCTGTCTGCAGCTTTGTACTTGCCGGATGTGCCGGATCCCGATCTCGTCATCAGGCCTAGCGGCGAACAGCGGTTGTCGAATTTTTTGCTCTGGCAGTCGGCTTACGCAGAATTTTGGTATGCCAACGTGCTTTGGCCTGATTTCAACGAAACGCATCTTACAGAAGCCCTGAAAGAATTCACCCGGCGGGATCGACGGTACGGAGGCATTACAAAATAATGAAGCAGCGCATCCTTACTGGTCTGATTTTCACCATCATGATTGCAGCCTTTGTCATTCCCGGCTACTGGACAATGTGGCCGCCTGTCATCCTGCTTGCGGCTGTTGCCGTAATTGCCTCTTGTGAAATATCCAGCGCCATGCGGCATTGTTGTCGCAAACCAAACCTTACGCTGGTCATCATCGGCAGCCTGTTTTGCCTGCTGCCTCTGGCTACACGCCTGATCTGGTCACCCGACGCTACTTTGTTCTCTGCGGTGGCGTCCTTTGCCCTTGCTTTGTTCTGTCTGCTGGTATTCATGGCGGCCAGCATCATCGCCCGTCTCCTGATCGACGGCCCCTCGTCATTTCCTGATGCCCTTGCGACCAACGGCGCCATGCTTTATGTCTCATTCCCGCTGACCTGTGCTATTCTGTTGCTGACGCATATCGATGGCGGCTGGCTTTGGCTGGTCATCGGGTTGAGTGCCCCCTGGGTTTCTGACGTTTTCGCCTATTTCACCGGGTCTTTGTTCGGACGCCACTTGATTGTGCCGTCCTTGAGTCCAAAAAAAACCGTCGAGGGTTGTTTTGGCGGAATTGCCGGCAGCATGCTGTCACAGATGCTGATCTTTCATTTGTTCCGTGATATGCTCGGCGGGTCTGTCAACCGTCCATCCATCTACTTGACGTTTGCCATTTTGTCAGGTCTGTTGCTCAGCATTGCCTCGCAGTTGGGCGACTGGCTCGCTTCCGGTTTCAAGCGCTATTGCGGCATAAAAGACTTCGGTGATGTTTTGCCCGGGCATGGTGGCTTGATGGACCGGTTTGACAGTGCATTCTTTACCTTGCCGATCACCCTGATTCTGGCTATCTTGTATCAGGTGATCATCTAAAGGGAGGGCCGGATGACGGAAGCAATCGCATTACTTGGATCAACTGGTTCGATCGGCAGGCAGACCCTTTCTGTCTGTGCGCACCTTGGCATCAAGATCAAGGCACTGACAGCCGGGCGGAACATGGAGTTGCTCTATCAACAGGCCATGAGCTGTCATCCGGAGATGATCAGCATTGAAAGGGCAGAAGACGCAGCAGCGCTGAGGAAACGATTGTCTGATTGTCAGCCGCCTGTTAAGGTGCTGCACGGACGTGAGGGCAACCTGGCCGCAGCTGCCTGGCAAGGCACAGACACCGTTGTCGCGGCCATGGTCGGTGTTGCCGGCCTTGAACCGGTTCTGACAGCCATTCGCGCCGGAAAAACAATAGCCCTGGCCAACAAAGAAACGCTGGTCGCCGGCGGATCACTCGTCATGCCTTTGCTGAAAGCATGCGGCGGCAAGTTGTATCCGGTCGACAGCGAACACTCTGCCATCTGGCAGTGCCTGGCCGCAGCGCCGTCCGGCAGCCTCAACCGGATTTTTCTGACAGCCTCGGGCGGACCGTTCCGCGGCCGGTCAACAGCAGAGCTGGCCGGCGTAACATTAGCCGATGCACTGGCTCACCCGACCTGGCGCATGGGTGGCAAGGTCACGGTCGATTCAGCGACACTCATGAACAAAGGGCTGGAAGTGATCGAGGCGTCCTGGCTGTTTGACTGTCCGGCCGACCGGATCGAAGTGGTCGTTCATCCCCAGAGCATCATCCATTCCATGATCGAACTGAAGGACGGCTCAGTCCTGGCACAGATGGGATTTCCCGATATGAAAATGCCGATCCAGCTGGCATTGACCTGGCCACAACGGCTGCCCGGGGACAGCAGGGTGTTTGACCCGTTTGCCGCCTCCGCCGATCGGCTGACCTTCGAACCGCCGGATCTTAATACGTTCAGGCTTTTGTCCCTCGCCTACGATGCAGCCCGGACCGGCGGCACTTTGCCGGTTGTCATGAATGCCGCCAATGAAGTCGCCGTCTCTCATTTTCTGGATGGTCGCATTGGTTTTCTGACCATTTTTCAGCTTGTTGAGCAATGCATGAATCAGCACATGCGAACCGGGTTCATGACAGCTGTTGGCTTTGATGATATGATGGAACAAGACCGGTGGGCCAGGCAGACTGTACTGTCACTGACAGCCCTCTTAGAAGAATAGATAGGAGTCATGGCAATAGATGGGTATTATGGGAATAGTCGTCGGATTACTGATTCTCAGCGTGATGATGATCGTTCACGAACTGGGACACTATCTGACAGGCCGCAAACTGGGCTTTACGATCGAAGAATTTGCCATATTCATGGGACCTGTGCTTTTTTCATGGGAGCGCAATAACATCAAATACAGCATCAAGCTCCTGCCGATCGGCGCTTCTGTCCGCTTCGCAGGTGAATACGTCGATGACGCCCAGACAACAGATGCAGGCCACTTTTTTAACCGGCCGCGCTGGGCAAGAGCGATCGTGATCGCGACCGGACCGGCTCTCAACCTGTTGTCCGGCGTGCTGGCATTCTTTATCATGTTCGTATCCTTCGGCTATACGCTGCCGATTATCGGCGCCGTTCAGGCAGGTACACAGGCCGCTGCGGCAGGCCTTGAGTCCGGCGATCGCATCATCGGCATGAATGGAAAACCTGTCAGAACAACCCTTGACTACAGCGGTCTGGCAATGTTTCTGACCGAAGAAGATGAAATTGAACTGATGTTGCAGTCTGAAGACGGTACAACCAGGACGACTACACTTGAACCGGTCTGGCGCGACGCCTGGCGCCTCGGGATCCGCATTCGTTCCGACGAAGCCCTCGGTATCGTCATTGACACTGTTGAATCAGACTCGAATGACGGCAATCCGGTCCTGAAGCCCGGCGATGTTCTGCTTGCGGCCAATGGTGTTTCGGTGGACGATATGACGGCCTTTTCCAGGTCGGTGGAAGAAAGCGCCGGCGCACCTGTCGCCATAACGATTATCCGTGACGGCACAGAACAGACGGTGACCATGGTTGCCACGATGTATCACGATGTGTCGGACCGCGGCGTGGCTTTCACGGCGACACGTGATGTGGGTCCGGCCATCGGCCAGTCTTTTCAATGGTCCTGGTCCATCGTTAAAGTGACCGTCCGCAGCATCGGCATGATGTTCAGCGGCTCAATCCGGCCTCAGGACACTTTGTCCGGACCTGTCGGAGTGGTCTCCATGATCAGCGATGTCGTCACGCAGCAACAACCGCTCAGCGAGAAGATCTACCAGTTGCTCTGGATGTTTGCGCTTATCTCCGTCAGCCTTGGTTTCATGAACCTCCTGCCGATCCCTCCGCTTGACGGAAACCATCTCGTCCTGATCGTCATTGAGGCTATACGCGGGCGCCGCCTCTCGGCCAAGGTCCAAAATATGATCGGCATCATTGGCATTGCCCTGATCGTCATGCTGGCACTGGCGGGACTCTTGTTTGATATTATGCGCCTGTCCGGCAATTGAAGACCTGCCTGATGGATAAGAAAGTAGGCAGAACATGATAATACGTCACCAGACCCGGATGGTCCAGGTCGGGCCGGTTCTGATCGGTGGCCAGGCGCCGATTGCCATCCAGTCCATGAACAATACCGATACCCGCGATGTCACGGCGACGAGCGAGCAGATCAAAAGACTGGCCGATGCAGGCTGTGACATTACGCGCGTCGCCATACCCGACTTGGAAGCTGCTGCCGCCCTGGCCAGAATTCGCTCCGGCTCACCCCTGCCAATCGTTGCAGATATTCACTTCGACTATCGACTGGCTCTGGCGGCGATTGAAGCCGGCGCCGACAAGATCCGCATCAATCCGGGCAATATCGGCGGGCCTGATCGTCTGAGGCAGGTGGCAGACGCCGCAAAAGCGCGTCACATTCCGATCCGCGTCGGGGTCAACAGCGGATCGCTCAGCAAGGATATCCTGGCCCGCTTTGGCGGTGTCAATGCTGAGGCCATGGTTGCATCGGCGCTCGAGGCGATCAGCATGCTGGAAGCATGTCATTTTGAAGACCTGGTCCTGTCCATCAAGGCATCAGAACCCCTCCTCAATCTGGAGGCTTACCGCCTGCTGGCACAAAAAACTGATTATCCCCTGCATATCGGTGTAACAGAAGCCGGAACGCTGCGGGAGGGCATTGTCCGTTCAGCAGTCGGGATCGGGGCGCTTCTGGCGAATGGGCTGGGAGATACGCTGCGCGTCTCCCTGACAGCTGATCCGGTTGAAGAAGTGCGGACGGCCTGGCAAATTCTACGCGCCCTCGACTTGCGCCGACGCGGGCCGCGGTTGATCAGCTGCCCGACCTGTGGCCGGACGGAGGTCGATCTGGAAAGTGTCGCCTCAGCAGTTGAAGAACGCCTGGCGGAATGTGACCAGCCGCTGAATGTAGCCGTCATGGGATGTGCCGTCAACGGCCCTGGTGAAGCGCGCCAGGCGGATATCGGCCTGGCCGGCGGCCGCGGTTTTTTTATGATCTTCCGTGAAGGCAAAATTTTGCGCAAAGTGCGTGAAGAAGACGCAGTTGAAGAACTGATGCGCGAAATCAGGAAGATGTGCGATGAACGCAGACAACAGGAAGAGCCCCGGTCCGAAGAACCGGGAATCGTTTAAATCATGGCCCAGGCATCACTATCATCTTTTTTCAAACAGATTATACCCGATACCAGTCTGAGCCGGGCGCTGGCTGCGACCAACGGCCTGGTTTCTGGTCTTACTATTCAGAAGAGCGGCTGCCTGCGCCTCAACTGCCTGATTGACAAGCCTTTTCCACCCGATCTGCTCTGCCAGCTTGAAGCAGCGCTGGAAAAACAGCTGCCAGCTGATGAAGTGATCATCTGCCAGACCTATCCCGATAATCTTGATCCGCACGCGAGCAGCCTTTATGCAGCTGAACTGGCTCCATGGCTGTTGCGCCATCTCTGGAAGCAGGATGCCCTGTCGGCATCATTGCTGCGCCAGGCACAGTTTAGCGCCGGCGATGACTGCGTGTATGTCCACCTGCAGGAAGCCTGCAGGGCCGTTTTTCCTGCTGAAAATCTGGAGCACTTGAGTGCCTGTTTTCACGCACATATCGCTGCACAGACCCGATTCTGCCTGGCTCCGGCAGATGATAAGGATAAGGATAATGAAGTGATGGTGGACTATGCCCGCCGATTGAATGACGACCATGCCTTCAAGGCAAATGAAATCCATGTGGCCAATGGTCCGGGCCGTCCTGATGACGTAACAACAAACGGGATCCACCCAGCTGCTCCGAAGAAGGAAAAGAGCAATAAAAAGGTGCAGGCGGATCCCGGCAGTAAACGAGCCAGGTACCGCCGACCCAAGGTCGATGGCCTCATCTGGGGGCGGATCAACCCTGAATTGAAGCGTGTGCCCATTGAAAGCCTGAACAACGAGACAGGCCAGGCGTTGATCGAAGGTCAGGTTTTTGATATGGAGATCAGGCCGGTCAGTGACGGAACCCGCATGCTGTTCAAATTCAACCTGACTGACCTTTCCAGCTCGATCAGCTGCATCCTGTTTGCCAAACCGGATGAACGGGCTATGCTTGAGGAGCGGCTTGACAAAGCCTGGATCCGCATCGGCGCAGAAATCAGTTTCGACGCCCAGTACAGCAAAGATCTGCAGGCGCGCGTGACCGGACTGCAGGAAGCTGTGCGCGAACCCCTGCGTCGTGACGATGAACCGGAAAAGCGCGTCGAACTGCACACCCACACCAAGATGAGCGCTAAAGACGCTGTCTGTGATGCCGCGGATCTGGTCCGACTGGCAGTTGATCTAGGCCATGAAGCGGTCGCAATTACAGACCATGGCGTGGTCCAGGCGTATCCGGAAGCGGCGGCGACCTGCGCTGACTTGAGAAAATCCGGCAAAAACATCAAGATCATCTATGGTATGGAAGGGTATCTGATCGACGATGTCGCTTCCGTTGCCTGGATGGCGGACAAAGAGACACTATCTGATGGATTCGTGGCCATCGATGTTGAGACAACTGGCCTGGATCCGGCCATCGACCGGCTGATCGAGGTCGCAGCTGTTCATTTCGTTCCAGACGGCAGCGGCAGTTTTGTGCCGGGTGACCGGCTGATCAGCTTAACCAATCCAGGCATTCCGGTGTCCGCCCGCTCACAGGAACTGACCGGCATCACAACAGAGATGATTGGCGGCGCTCCAGATCCGTTTACCGTCCTGACGCGTCTTGCGGACTGGATCGGCAACCGGCCGGTCGTCGCGCATAATGCCTTCTTCGATTTGGGTTTTCTGCGCTATGAAGGTCAACGCACAAAAGGGGCGACTGATCCGACGCTCAAATTCAATCCGCCTTTGATTGATACGCTGGCAATGTCCCGGCTGATGCTGCCGGAGTTGAAAAATCACCGGCTCAGCCAGGTTGCCGGACATCTCAATATCAGCCTGGACCAGGCGCATCGGGCTGAGGCGGATGCGCTGGCCTGTGGCGGCATCTTCGCGACGCTCTGGGCCAGAAGCGGCGCAGCGACCGTGGGGGATTTGAATCGGTTAGCCGGAAGAATCAGCCAGGATGAGATTCTGGAACATAAACGGACGGTCTATCATGTGATCCTGACCGCAGCCGATAAGCTGGGTCTGTTTCATCTGTACCGGATCGTATCACAATCCCACTTGCAGTATTTTCACAGCAAACCGCGCATTCCGCGCAGCCTGCTGCAGTATTTTCGCCATGGCCTGATCGTCGGCAGCGCCTGCGAATCCGGGGAAATCTTCCAGTTGGCCCTGCAGCGCTACCTTGTGGCCGGCCGGTCTTTACAGGCGACGCTGGAAAGCCTGACAGACCAGGCTGGCACGCAGCTTGGCCGGTTCTACGACTATTTCGAGATCCAACCGAATACAAACAACGCGTTTTATCTGCGTGATCCCCAGAGCGGCCTTACCGATGAAGAGGATCTGCGCAATTTGAGCCGGATCATTTACAGCTGGGGAAAGCGCCTGAAAAAGCCTGTGTGCGCCACGTGTGACGTCCATTTCCTGGAAAAGAAAGACGCGGAATTCCGCCGTATCCTCATGACCGACATGGGCTTTGAAGATGCCGACCGGCAGGCTGAACTCTATTTCAGAACAACTCGGGAAATGCTGGACGAATTCGCCTGGCTGGGCCCTGAAGCGGCCAGAGAAGTGGTCATCACTGATCCGGCAGCCGTTGCCCGTCGGATCAGTTCCGAACTCAAGCCGTTCCCGGACGGGTCATTCCCGCCGGTCATCGACACCGCAGCCGACGATGTCCGCCGCCTGACCTGGGATATGGCCCGGTCGATATACGGCCGGGGCGATGAGCTGCCGGACCTGGTGCACCAGCGCATCGAGCGGGAGCTGCAGTCGATCATCGACAACGGATTCGCCGTCATGTACTATATCGCGCACAAGCTTGTCAAAAAATCCAATGATGACGGCTACATCGTCGGATCGCGCGGCTCAGTCGGCTCATCGCTGGTAGCGACGCTGTGCGGCATCACTGAGGTCAATCCGCTGCCGCCGCACTATATTTGCCCGGGGTGCCATCATGCCGAATTTGACCAGTCCGGCACATACGGCTCCGGCTATGATCTGCCGGACAAAGCCTGTCCGCATTGCGGGAGTGATTTGCATCGGGAAGGGCAGGACATCCCTTTTGAAACATTTCTTGGTTTCAACGGAGATAAACAGCCGGATATCGACCTGAATTTTTCCGGAGAGTATCAGGCCAGAGCGCACAAGTTTATCGAAGAGATGTTCGGCGCCAGCCACACGTTCCGGGCCGGTACGATCAGCAGTTATGCCAATAAAAACGCTCAGGCTATTGTGCGCAAGTACTTCGAGAGCAAGGACCAGTTTGCCACACAGGCGGAAATCAGCCGCCTGGCCCGTGGCCTGATCGGTGTCAAACGGACGACAGGTCAGCATCCTGGCGGAATTGTCGTCGTTCCCAAGGACCGTGAAATCTATGACTTTACACCGGTTCAGCATCCGGCTGACAAAAGCGTCAATGGCACCATCACAACTCATTTTGACTTTAATGCCATGCACGATACCATATTGAAACTCGACATCCTTGGGCATGATGATCCGACCATGCTCAAGATGCTCGGTGACCTGACCGGCGTCGATGTCGCATCCATTCCCATACCCGACCCCAGAGTCATGTCGCTGTTCCAGTCGACTGAAGCGCTGGGTATTGCGGAGAACCAGTCACCGGACGACTGTGCGACTCTGGGTCTGCCTGAGATGGGTACGTTCATGGCCCGCGAAATGATCCGGGACACACGGCCGACCCGCTTTTACGATCTGGTTCAGCTCATGGGCCTGTCGCATGGTACAGATGTCTGGAAGGGCAATGCCCAGGACTTGATCAAATCGGGTATCTGCACGATCGAAGAGGTTATCGGCTGCCGTGACAGCATCATGACAGGATTGATCTATAACGGATTGCCGCCCAAAGAAGCCTTTGACATCATGGAACGGGTGCGCAAAGGCAAAAGCCTGTCAGAAGATCAGGAAAACCTGATGCGCCAGAAGAAAGTGCCGGACTGGTACATCGAGTCCTGTAAGAAAATCCGCTACATGTTTCCTAAAGCACATGCAGCAGCTTATACCATCTCATCTTTACGCATCGCCTGGTTCAAGATCAACCATCCCGAAGCCTATTACTGTGCCTATTTTACGGTTCGGGCCGACGAATTTGACAGTCAGCGCATGTGCCTGCCGCCGGCGCAGATCCGGCAGGCCAGGGAAAAGCTCAGGCATGAGCTGCGCGACGGCGGCGACCGGGAACAGCGTATCTACTATATCCTCGAATTGGTTGAAGAAATGCAGCTGCGCGGCATCGATTTTGCCCCGATCGATCTGCACCGATCAGATGCGACCCGGTTTATCGCGGTTTCGCCAGGACGGATCCTGCCGCCGCTCAATGCCATACCATCGATCAGCCTGGCCGTTGCCGGCCAGATCGTCAAAGCTCGCTCGGAAAGCCCTTTCAAGACGCGAGATGATCTGGCGCGCAGAGCAGGCATCAGCCAGGCCGTCATGGACAACCTGGCTGCCGGCGGCTGTCTTGAAGAGCTGCCTGAGTCGAGTCAGATCAGCCTGTTTGAGCTTCTGGAGTGAATGGGGGTGTTGCCATGGACCTATACTGCCGCGTTGTCCTGCGCGATGCCACGCGTGCCTTTGATCGTGAGTATACTTACCTGATCCCCGAAGAACTCCATGGGAGAATTGAAGTCGGCAGCCGCGTTGAGGTGCTTTTCGGAAAAGGCAACCGCAGCACGGAAGGCTATGTGACAGCCTGCATGGCGCAGGCAGATTCCGACTATATTATCAAGCCGGTCCAGCGGTTGCTGTCGGATCGCCCGGTTCTAATGCCCGACCAGATCCGTCTGGCGGCCAGGATGCGCAGCCGCTGGCTGTGCACCTACGGCGATGCCCTGCGCTGCATGATTCCATCCGCCGTGACTGCTGTCAAAGACAAGATCGTCAAAATGGCTGAACTGAACGATCCGGCAGAGGCGACCCGTCGTTTGGCCGATGGCGAGATCAGCAGACTGGGACAGCTGCGGGTGATCGAGCTGTTGTTGACAGGTTCTGCGCCTGTTCAGGAGATTATGGAAGCCTGCCAGGTCAGTCGATCCGTCCTGACGACGCTTGCCAAAAATGACTGGATTTCATTTTTCGAGCAGGAGAGCCGGCGAACCTTGCCGGATGAAAACCAGTTCGTCAGGCAAGATCCCTTTGCTCCGAATGCAGACCAGGCAGAAGCGATCCGGCGGATCACCGCCTCATTGACGTCCTGCGAACGGGCAGGTGAAAGTTGCCTGGAATATTTGCTTTTCGGCGTTACCGGCAGCGGTAAGACCGAAGTCTATCTGCAGGCGGCACAGATGACGGTCAGCCTGGGGCGCGGTGTTCTGATCCTTGTTCCCGAAATAGCCCTGACTCCTCAGATGATCGGGCGGATCCGCTCCCGCTTTGGCACAGCCGTTGCCGTGCTGCACAGCCGTCTGACACCGTCTGAGCGTTATGAGCAGTGGCAGCGGATTCTGCGCCAGGAAGTCCTGGTTGTCGTCGGAGCCCGTTCTGCCGTTTTCGCACCGCTTGCGGATATCGGCTTGATCATCATTGACGAAGAACAGGAAGCGACTTACAAATCTGAGACACACCCGCGTTACCATGCCCGCGATATCGCCCGCCTGCGTGTCCACGATCACGGCGCTGTCCTGGTGCTTGGATCTGCGACGCCGTCTGTCGAGAGCTATCAACGCAGTCAAGCCGGACAGTCGGTTCTGCTGACGCTGCACGAGCGGATCGGTGAAGCCGGCATGGCCAGAACCGAGATCGTCGACATGCGTCGGGAGCTTGCGACCGGCAACCGCAGCATTTTCAGCCTCAGCTTGCGCAAGGCGCTTGATGATGCCTTCAGTCGCAATCGTCAGGCCATGATCTTCATCAACCGCCGCGGTTTTGCCGGATTCGTCCTTTGCCGCCGCTGCGGTCATATCGTCCGCTGCAAATCGTGCAGTGTTTCCATGACCATCCATATCAACGCACACGATCCGACACCATCACAAACAGTACCGGGACAGCCGGCGACACAGCTGATCTGCCATTACTGTGGTCGTCTTCAGGCGATACCTGCCACCTGCCCGGCCTGTGGCAGTACACAGATCGGCCGTTTTGGCGCCGGCACCCAGCAGGTGGAAGCCACGTTCAACCAGGAATTTGCGCCCAACATCGCCTTGCGCATGGATCAGGATACGACCATTGGCAGGAATGCCCACGCCCAGATCCTGGCGCGATTCGAGCAAGGCGAAGCTCAGGCGCTGATCGGGACCCAGATGATCGCAAAAGGCCATGACTTTGCGAATGTCACGGTTGTAGGCGTTCTGGCTGCAGACCTCATGCTGGGTATGTCTGATTTTCGTTCATCGGAACGTGCCTTTCAGCTGATAACCCAGGCAGCAGGGCGTGCAGGCCGCGGCCAGGAACCGGGGACTGTCATCATACAGGCATACAATATCGATGATTATGCCATTCGATTCGCCGCTGACCAGGACTATCCCGGCTTTTTTAGGCAGGAAATCGCTTATCGACGCCTGATGCAGTATCCGCCGTTCGGATCGATCTGTGTCATGACAGTTACCTCGCTGCAAGAGCAAGAGGCGAAAGACTGCTGCGAACTGGCTGCGTCCGCCTGTCTGGCCCGGCAGAGCGAGGACGCGGCTTATGCGTCCATTCAGGTGATGGAGCCGGCAAAAGCCCCCATTTACCGGATCCGTAACCGCTATCGCCGGCGCCTGGTCATCAAGGGACCCGATCAGGGGCTTTTGGCCGCCATGATCACGCCGCTTATCGAGCACCTCGATTTTGGCAAAGCGGCCATTGCACTCGATTTTGATCCATACAATATGCTGTGAGTTCGTAACAAGATTAACAGTCCGTTTATAAGCGTTCTGTTATAATGGTTTAAGAAAAACACGACATCATTGGATCACAGGTCCAGTGATGATTGGAGGGAATGATAGAGATGGCTCTGCGCAAGGTTGTAACAGAAGAAGACGAGGTGCTGCGCAAAGTAAGCCGGCCTGTAAATCGCATCGACGACCGCATTACGATGTTGGTTGACGATATGCTGCAGACCATGCGCGCCAGCCAGGGAATTGGGCTGGCTGCAGTGCAGGTCGGTGTTCTGCGCCGCCTTTTCGTGATGGACCTGAATGATGATCATGGCCCGTATGTGCTGATCAATCCGACAATTATTGAAAAATCAGGCAGTCAGGTCGGCCAGGAAGGTTGTCTGTCAGTGCCGGGCTGCTGGGGAGATGTCGAGCGGCCGGCACGCGTCGTCATGCAGGCGCTGGATCGCGACGGAAAACCGTTTACCCTCGAAGCTGAGGGTTTGCTGGCGGTCTGCGCCTGCCACGAATATGACCACCTGGACGGGATTCTGTTCAAGGACAAGGTGATCGGGGAGCTGATCAAGCAGTGAAGCCGAGACTGGTTTACATGGGCACGCCTGATTTTGCCGTACCGCCACTGCAGCGTTTAATTGAGCTTGGCTACGATGTGGCGGGCGTGGTGTGTCAGCCGGACCGGCCCGGCGGCCGCCATCTGAACCTGGTGGCAGCGCCGGTCAAACAGCTGGCCCGCCAATACGGAATAAAAGTGCTGCAGCCGGAGAAGGTGCGCACGCCGGTATTCGAAGCCGAACTGCGTGATCTGCAGCCGGATCTGGTTGTCACAGCCGCTTACGGCCGCATCCTGCCGCCGGCGATCCTGGCGGTGCCGCCCAGTGGCTGCCTGAACGTGCACGCCTCGCTGCTTCCGGCCTATCGCGGTGCAGCGCCCATACAGTGGTGCCTGGTACGCGGAGAAACAGTCACCGGCATCACGATCATGCTGATGGACGAAGGGATGGATACAGGGCCGATTCTGGCTCAGAAGGCCATTGCCATCCCGCCCGATATGGATGCCGGGCAATTGTCCGACCAGTTGTCCGAACTGGGAGCCGAAATGCTGCCAGATGTCATCGACCAGTGGCTATCCGGAAGAATCAAACCGACCCCCCAGGATGCGTCTGCCGCTTTTACCATCCCGATGCTGACCCGCGAAAGCGGGGCCATTGACTGGACACAGTCGGCTGGCGCCATCCACAACCTGGTCCGCGGCCTGTATCCCTGGCCTGGCGCTTATACCTGGTGTGGTGAAAAGCGACTGAAAATTCATCGCACCCGGGTCAGTCCTGATCCTGATGTTCAAAAATCGGCGGAAGGGATGGCTCCGGGGAGCATCTGCCTGTGCAGCAGCGATGCGATCAGCGTTGCCTGTGGCTCAGGTGTCCTTGACCTTTTGGAAATACAGTCGGAATCGGGTAAACGCATGCTCTGCAGGGATTGTGCGCACAATTATCGCCTGGGTCAACAGATGGGAGGAAATCAAGCATGAGTATAATCAATATTGTGGCCATCGTCGGGAACAACTTTCTGTATGGTTTCGATTCGTGGTACCTGATACTCATCATACCGGCTTTCTTGTTCAGCTTGATCGCACAGGCTGGTGTCAAAAGCACCTTCAATAAATACAGTCAGATCAGTGCACGCTCCGGACATACAGGTCAAAGTGCAGCCCGGCGTATCCTCAGCCAGTATGGCCTGACCGGCGTTCGCGTGGAGCGGACCCCGGGACACCTGACCGACCACTACGATCCGCGCGCCCAGGTCCTGCGTCTATCCGAAGCCACCTGCGACAGCCCATCCATTGCCGCCATCGGCGTTGCGGCACACGAGGCCGGCCACGCCGTCCAGCATCATGAAGGTTTTTTAGCCAACAAAATCCGGGGCGCCCTGGTGCCGATCGCCCAGATCGGCTCTTCGTTCGGCCCTTACCTGGCTTTCTTTGGCCTCCTGCTCAGCTTGCCCATCCTGTTTGATATCGGGATTATCTTGTTTACAGGCGCCGTCCTGTTTTACCTGGTTACACTGCCGGTTGAATTTGACGCCAGCAAACGGGCCATCCGCGTGCTGGAAGACCAGGGAATGCTGACGGACGACGAACTCTCCGGCGCCAAAAAGGTTTTACGGGCTGCTGCGATGACCTATGTCGCATCGGCTGTTATGGCTTTTGCCAGCTTGCTGCGCCTGATTTTACTGTCAAGAGGCCGTAATGACAGACGTTTCTGATCAGAAAAG
>JAWSUP010000024.1:0-21619 GCA_033549405.1 Bacillota bacterium
TCGGGGACAGGGAACCGCTCAAAGGCTTCTTCGTCGGCATCCGCCAGGGGAAAGTCGCAAAAGTCCCAGTAGCCACCGCCCTCATGCTCGACCCAGCGCATGACACAGCCTTCGATCTCATGGACACGCCGGTTGGGCGGTGCTGAAAACAGCTGCGGACCGGTGTATGGGGCGCCGATACCGCGATAATCAACCCCCAGAACCTGGTAAACCGCCTCCATATTCCCGTCGGGAATGCCCAGGATTCTTGCCAGGCGGCCGTGAACGCCTGCGTTGGTGTCATAGCCGATGGTGACACGGTCGGCCTTTTCCAGGTTAAAGGTCCTGCGGACACGCTCTCTGGCAGTCATGGTTTCTATGGCCTTATGGATTAATGGCATTTGTCCATCCCCCCTACATTATAGAACAGATCTGGTATGAACATGATTCGTCTCCAGATCATCCATCCTCAGTATAGCCTTGATCTGTTATACTGAAAAGCAGGTGCGGCCTGAGCTATTTCAACGATAAGCAGCCGGACAAGGGCATCTGCCAGAGTGATCTGGTGCATTACCATTGCGCTGCCTAAAAGTGGTTTGCAGACTATTTCTATGATTTGCTGAATAATATAAGCTCTTTGGTGATATAGTATAAAGCTTATAATATGACATAGAGTGCTTGACCAGCATTATCTTGAGTTTACTGACACTTTTTGATAAATGTAACGATTTTGACTTGCATGCAATGCAATCAAATGAAGAACAATATTAATTTTCGAAAATTTTTCTATTAACAGAGAATAGAAACAATATTATTTGACTATATTGCATTGACATATATAGTAGTATCGAAATAAGTACCAACATACAATTTCCCAATTCATTTGAAATTACTCCATAATGCACATAAATAGTGAACATAGCAGCAATATATCTAATAATAATACTTGACACATACAAATTGTTAAAATATACTGAATGCAAATAACAAACTAAAATTTCGGGAAAGAACTAAAATTATCGAAAAAGAGGATACCGCTTAATGGATGCAATCAAGGCAGGGTTTATTGGTTTCGCAGAAAGAAACATTCCAAACGAAGTTGCTAAAAGGTTATGTAAAACCGCGGTTAGCCAATTGTTGTCGCTAGGATGGGATGTTTGTGAAACAGGTCCGGTCAGCGATGATGATACATATGAAGAAGCTGACACGGCTATTACTCGTCTTAAGAAACAGGAGTTTAATCTGCTTGTTGTTTGTATTGCCGGCTGGATTCCAACCCATGCAGTCATACATGTTACAGATCAATTTCGCTATGTTCCAATGCTGTTGTGGGGATTGACTGGTTGGATGGAAGATGGACGCTTTATTACAACTGCACCACAAGCTGGAACTACGGCCTTGCGTCAGGTCATGCAAGGTCTCGGTTATCGATTCCGTTATGTGTATAACCGTATTGACCAACCTATTCCTTTGGAACAAATCAATCATTTCGGTCAAGCAGCTCTAGCAGCTGACCTTTTGAGGACTGCACGCATCGGCTCCATGGGTTATCGAGATATGCTCCTATATGGGACAATGTTTGATGGTCTGTCTTTAAGACGTGATATTGGAGTTGAAGTTGAGTTTTTTGAGATGTTGGAAATAATTCGTAACCTTGATCAAACTGATGAAGCTGAGGTACAGAAAATAACAGCATACTGCATGAAAAATTGGATCTTTGACAAACCAATTGATCAGTCGGTACTCATCAAAGGAATCAAGTATTTCTTGGCATTGAGGGAAATAATTCAAAGGCGCAAATTTGATGCAGTAACACTGATCGATGTTGACGGGATGAAAAAATTGGAAGGATTTCCGCCGGCTATGGTCTTCATGCTTATTGCCGACCAATTGGATGTCTGCACAATTCCAGAGAATGATATAATTGGTAATGTCACACAGCTGATGATCAAATTCCTGACTGGACAACAGGCACATTACATGGAGTTTTATGAGTTTTTCGAGGATCGTGTACTGATTGGCGTACCGGATTATATTCCCAGTTCAGCTGTTTATGGTGATGTTCACCTGTTGCCAGCCCGATTCGGACAATTTCAAGGAAGTTTACTAAATGTATCTCGTGTCAGAGATGGACGCGTCACTCTGCTTCGTTTGATTGAGGACAGAGGATCGTACAGCATGCACCTGGTAGTGGGCACAGCTGTTCAACCCCGAAGCTGGGAAGAATATGGCTGGACCCAACCCGCACCGCAATTGCCAAGTTTGGAGGTCATTCTTGACCAGCCTGTCAGTCAGTTTGCCGATAAGGTTGCTTCCCAGCACACCATAGTAGCCTACGGCGACTGGACCGATTCCATAGAGCAATTGTGTTTGATCCTTGGCATTCAAATTATCTGATGGTATTTTGCAGTTAAAACGCAGTTAAGAAACGATATTTTCTGCATAAACAATAATAGGAGAGATCAATATGACCAAATTTGCACCTTATCCGTTTCGCTGGGATGATGTACCCATAGATATTTCCTCTGTTTTTAAGTCTGAAAAGCCTGCAGGGAAGCATGGTTTTCTCATGGTCGATGGTGATCAATTTGTTTTTGAAGACGGGACGCCTGGACGTTTTTGGGGCACCAACTTTAATAGCGGCGCAAATTTCCCCGATTTTGAATACAGTGAGAAAACGGCAAGAAGGCTGGCTAAGACTGGAATCAATATCGTGCGTTTCCACCAGTTGGATGCAGAATGGGCAACACCCAATATTTTCCAATTTACCAAAGGAGAGCGAAAAGGAACGACGCGCAATCTTGATCCTGATAGCATGAAACGGCTCGATTATTTGATCTACTGCCTGAAAAGCGAAGGAATCTACTGTTATTTCGATATGATGACTTATAGAAAATTCAAATCAGGAGATGGTGTTGAAAATGCCATAGCCCTGAAGGACTCGGCCAAACCGTACAGCATTTTTTCCAGAAAACTGATCGATCTGCAAAAGGAATTCGCCCATGACATCTGGAGCCACATCAATCCTTTTACAAGCCTGGCATATAAAGATGATCCGGTCTTTGTCATGACCGAGATCACGAACGAATGTGACCTGTTCACAAATCGCTTTGAATATGATGTTGAACCATATCATACTGAACTCGTTGGGTTGATGAAGCGGTGGCTGCAAGATGAAAATCTAACTTATGATGCTGATCCAATTGATTTTTCTGCTCAGGACGACATCATGATCTGGTTCAAAATCGATCTGCAGGAACGATACTACCTGGAAATGGCAACCTGCATGCGACAGCTCGGAGTTAAAATACCTATCGCTGGGACAAACTGGTCGATCAATGGCGCCAATGCCAAAACGCAATTGGTACTTGATTTCAATGATGGCCACACCTACTGGTGGCCAGCCAATTGGGGTGAGTTTACCAAAACGACCAAACATAAGTCTATGCTGGAACAATCCGAAACGTTTCTACCAAATTTGACATTCAGCCGTGTGTTGGGAAAACCATTTTTCGTTTCTGAGTGGGACGAGCTGTGGCCGATCGACTGGCGTGCGGAAAGCCCGATTTTTTTGGCTGCAGTCGGTTCACTTCAAGGCTGGGCGGGCTGCACCATTCACACATATATGTATGCGACAAAACGCGATCAGCAGATCATCGGCAAAGAAATGACCTCGCGATCCATTAACAATGTGCCCTATCGAGAAGGTATATTCGCTACATTTATCGATCCGGCTAAGTATGGCTTGTTTTATCATGCTGCCCTGATCACACGCCGGGCTGATGTCAGACAGGCAAACAAAACCATTGCTGTTTTAATTGAAGACATGGCAGCCACTTGCCAGGATTCGCCTGCAATCAACTTGATAACAGAACAGAGCAAAGTTGGTCTGGTATTTAAAGGCCTGGAAGCACAGGCAGATGAAACCGTTTCTCCCGATCATAACGCCATAGACTGTCAGTCAGGATCGATCACATCCGATACAGGCGAACTGCATCGTGACTGGAAGAAAAAGCTTGGTTGGGTAGATACAGCTATGACCAAGTGCATCTATGGTTTTATCGAAGGAGTTGGAGAGGTTTCCATTAATGGCTTTACAGTCAGGACGGCAAATAAATTTGCTGTCATCGCCCTCAGTTCCCTGACAGAAAAAGGGATCAACCAAACAGACAATATGCTCCTGACAACAGTGGGGCGGGCCGAAAACACCAACATGAAATTCAATGAAGATCGCACGGAAATGCTCGACATCGGAACTCCGCCCATTCAGATTGAGGTCATAGAAGCAGACGTATCGATCAGAACAGAAAAAACCGATCTGCGTGTTCTTTCCATCAGCGCGGATGGATTTCTGACTGGTGTCATCCCTTCGACCTACGAGGACGACCATCTAAAATTCCATTTGGGCGAAACATGCCAATCCATGTATTACCTCATCCAGTCTGAGTAACTGCCTGAGTTTATCACTGAAATAATGTCAGGGAAATTGCTGCTATCTTTAAATGATAGCAAGAAAAATGGAGTAAATAAGCAGAAAGGAAGTGCAACATATTGAGCGAGAAACTTATGATCGGCATGAGCCAGGTTGATATGACGCCGCTCGCACCGGTCAGTTTACGCGGTCAATTTCACTCCCGGATATCTAAATCAGTGGAAAGCCCGTTGCTGGTCAACGTGTTTGCTGCTGAAGCTGACGGTCAGCAGATAATAATCTGTGCTTGTGATTTACTGGATGTCAATGCTGGATTTTGTGAACGAGTCAGACTTCTGATCCGGTACAGACAGGCGAGCATCGATGTTTCCAAGATCATCTTCTGTGCTACACACACACACACAGGCCCATCATGTTTCAAAACGGACAATACCTTGCATGTTGCAGCAAAATATCTTCCGGCTGACATGTGTTTTGTCGATCCGAACGAAATCCCTGAAGGTGTCTGGCTTGAGGAGCAGTGTGGCGCTTATATTGCGGAAAAGATGTGTGAAGCTGTCATCATGGCGTGGGATAAACGAAAACCAGCCAGCTACAGCCCATCATTTGGCCGGGCTGTCATCGGCCACTGCAGGAGGATTGTCTACGATGATGCCAGCTCTAAAATGTACGGCGCGGTCGATACCAGCAATTTCATTGCACTGGAAGGTGGTAATGACTCTGGCATTGAACTGGTTTATTTCTTCGATGAGAGCAGGAAACCTTTGGGTGCACTGGTAAATGTGGCCTGCCCATCGCAGGTTGTCGAGCATGAATGCTATATTTCATCGGATTACTGGGGCAAAGTGCGTGACAAAGTTTGGGATAAACTGGGAGAGGATTTTGTAGTCGTCGGGTTGTGTAGCGCAGCAGGGGATCAGTCCCCGCGTGACATGATCCGAAAAAAGGAGAGCAAAGCCCGTCGCGAAGACCCAAACATGCGAACTCTGGACGGTGCGATTGAAATAGGTCGTCGGATTTCAAATGTGGTCCTGGAGCAGTACGAAAAAGCTAAGCATGAAATCATTGACGATGCTGTTATCCGACATGAAACTCTGACGATTGACTTCCCGTTGCGGACAGTGACTATAACCGAATACCAGGAAGCCAAACAGAAGTTCGATGATTATGTGGCAAAATCCGGTAAAAAGATCTTTTATCCGCAAGATATGTCAGACCTGCATGTGTTTGGCGGTATCATGGAGCGTTTCGCTACTCAGAATCAGAGTTATTTTTATACTTCGGAAATTCATGTTGCCTGTTTTGCGGATATCGCCATTGCGACCAGTCCGTTTGAACTGTTCCTTGATTATGGCAACCAGATCAGAGCTCGCAGTGCAGCAACCCAGACGATCTTGATTCAACTAGCATGTGACAGCGGAGGATACCTGCCGACGGCAAAAGCTGAACACGGAAGCCATTACAGTGCCACAGTTTCAAGCGGACAAACGGGTCATGACGGCGGTAGATTACTTGTCAGCAAAACCTTGGACGTGATCCAAAAGCTGTTAGATCGAACCGGAGTTTCCTATTAACCTTATAAGATCAATTGTTAATTTGAACACGAGTAATGCTATTATATTCAGGAAGGAAATGTAAATGAATTTGCCAACAATCCCTGATAATCAGTCCCTCAAATATAGAGAGCCTAAACCTGTTAGCAAAAAATTGATTTCAAAATTGCTGGCACAGAAGTATTTGTTTCTGATGTTACTGCCAGGACTGATCTGGTATATCATTTTTGCATACATTCCCATGCCTGGGGTTATTATTGCTTTCAAGGAATATTCGTTGTCAAAAGGTTTTTTTAATAGCCCTTGGGCGGGTTTCAAGTATTTCGATCAGTTTTTCAATGGTTTCTTTTTTTGGGCTTTGATTCGAAACACAGTTGTTTTGAGTTTGTTGAAATTATGTATTGGTTTTCCAGCCCCGATTATTTTGGCCTTATTGTTTAATGAATTGCATCACGCGAAATTCAAACGAACGATACAGACAATATCCTATTTGCCACACTTCATATCATGGGTTATCGTTCTAGGTATATTTTTCCGTATTCTCTCTACAGATGGTGGTATATTTAACAGATTATTGATGAATTTTGGTATAGCGGAAAAACCAATAAACTTTCTCTCAACCAGCAAATACATATGGCCAATTGCTGTATTTACTGATTTATGGAAAAGTGTTGGTTATTCAAGCATTATATACCTGGCATCAATAAGCAATGTTAATCCAGAGCTTTATGAAGCATCAATGATTGATGGAGCTGGAAGATTAAAGCAGGCAGTGCATATTACTTTGCCAGTAATTCGACCAACAATTGCTATATTGTTTATATTTGCCAGTGGTGGAATATTCAGTTCCAATTTTGACCAAATGTACATTCTTGGGTCTCCACCAGTTCTGGATGTTGCTGAAGTTATTGATACTTATATCTATCGTATTGGCTTGCAAAACCTGCAGTACAGCCTCAGTACGGCTGCAAGCTTATTACGTTCAGTGATTTCTCTATTACTGTTAATTGGAACCAATATGGTCGTAAAAGCAATGGGTGAAGGCGGAATTTGGTAAGACTCACTGCGCTAACAAATAAGAGAAAGCAGGTTGTCAAAGGTGGTCGGGAAAAAATCATTAGTTGAAAAAGCATTCGACATAGCCAATATTGTTGTTATGATTATTTTGTCGCTTATGTGGATCTATCCATTCTGGTATGTCCTTATTTTGTCATTTCATGATAGCAGTACGATCAGTTACTTTCAGGTAACTGTTTTCCCGTTGACGTTTACTTTAACCAATTATAGAATTATATTCCAAAATAACACATTGCTAAATGGATTCATTATTAGTGTTCTTCGGACATCAATCGGGGCGATTTCTTCTGTATTCGTGAGTGCAATGTTTGCTTACAGTCTGTCAAAAAAGCACTTGCTATTCAGAAAATTCTTTCTCAATATTGTTGTTATCACTATGTTCTTCAGCGGTGGTTTGATTCCAGCTTATCTGCTTTATAAGAACCTAAATCTCCTGAATTCTTTTTGGATTTATATAATCCCCTCATTGTATGGAGCCTGGACGATCATTTTGATGAAAACATTTTTTCTCGGATTACCTCAGAGTATCGAAGAATCAGCTCAAATTGATGGCGCGAATGATTTGTATATATTTATGAAGCTCGTTATACCGATGTCAATGCCGCTGATTGCAACTATGTTGCTTTTCAGTGGTGTTGGGCATTGGAATGATTGGATAACTGCACAGATGTTCATAACGAATTCGAAAATCTGGCCAATTCAAACCATACTTATGAAACTTTTAACACAATATCAAGCTGTCAGTAATCTAAACAGGGAAATGAAGTCAATGGAATTTACTCGAGCACCGACTGTGGAAACGGTTAAAATGGCTACGATTATTACTGCTACAGTGCCTATTCTATGTTCGTATCCATTTCTTCAGAAATATTTCATAAAGGGTATCATGATTGGATCGATTAAGGAGTGATCTATTAATTGCGAAATAGTTGAGTGTACTACCGTTAATAAATTATAGTAAAGTGGTACCAGTTGCTATAGATTCTTAATGTGTAGAGCACAAGCTTTGAAAGGAGAAAGTCATTGACAATAAAATAAACAAATGGCACTCATAGCATCGTGGTACCAGTTGCTATATAAATAATTAAAGCAATTCGCAAAATTGAAAGGAGAAAATCATGAAAAAAGGACTATTGATGTTAATAAAGATTGCAATCTGCTTTTCCTTGCTAGTTGGTCTGTTTTCTGCATGTAAGGTAGATCAAACCACTACCAGCACAACAAAAACTGAACCAGGTTCAACAACGAGTGGAACAACGAGCGGAACAACGAGCGGATCCACAAGTGAAACAACACCAGAGATTAAAGGGCTCAAAGACTACGATGATGTTATGAAAGTCTCAGGGCTTATTACTGCTTATATGGGTGGACCAGCAAATGGAACAAACACCAATTTTTATAAAAGGATGCTGGAAGAATATAAGATCGACCTTGCTGAAGTAAGTTGGGATGTCGAGGAAGGAAGTACTAAAATTTCACTATTCGCTGCTGGCGGAGATATGCCCGATTTTATTGTACAAGGTGGAATCAGTCCAAGAGACCGTGAGCTTGCAGAACAGCTGTATCAGTCTGGACAACTATTAGACATCGAAGAGTACATCGAAAATACAGTAGAATTGAAACGCTATTTAAATGATGAAATTATTAATGCTCATAGGAATGCAGACGGGACGCTTACCCGCTTGCCAAATTTCGCTATCAATCCCGAATTGGCTGACGAATTGACGGCTGAAGTTCTGACTGTGATGACGGTTCGCAAGGATCTGCGCGAAAAAGTCGGCTATAATGAATTCCCAAAAACGCCTGATGATTTCTATGAAATGCTTAAGGCATTTGATGAATTGCCTCAGGTCGATGGTAAAGATTTCATACCTTTTAGTACATTATGGAATGGTGACTCATTTCGCACACATATTGCTGCTATGTTCGGAGTTCAGAATCACAGACTTGAAATTGTTGAAAGCGAAAACAGAATGTACAGCATTTTTGAAGGCGAAGATTACCTAAAATATCTGAAGTATGCAGCAAAACTATATCGCGAAGGATTGGTATATGCCGACTGTTATACGACTAACTGGGAACCACTGTATTTTGATTTTGCACCGAATGGTTTAGTTGGATCCTTCTGCATGTGGAGTCCGGATATTGATGGCTTGACAATTGGGTTACAAAACATTGTAACAGACGGATTTTATGAAGTTATGCCGTTGCCTACAGATGAAGGTGTTGCAACAACGGCACTTGGGCATAACAACACTTTGGGTAACACAGTCACTATAATCAATAAAAACATCTCTGATCCTGATCGCTTTTGGCTTTTACTAGATTTCTTAACAACCAGAGAAGGCTTAAATTGGGTGAATTATGGTCCACCATCAAAAGATGATGGCAATTGGTATATCGATGAAAATACTGGTAAATTTGTTCAGAACAAAGAAGTCGCTGATGCTAAAACAAAAGATAATCCTACTTGGAATGCGGATGTTGTTGGCTCATGGTGCTATGGTCTAACAGGAGTGATTAAGTTTACACCAGATTTAACATACGATGAAAACGTAGTACTTAATCGGGGACGAACAGAAGCAAAAGAGAGATACTTTGACGACTTGTTTTTAGATACATCTTATGACTTGTTTAGTATTGCTGAAGCCGGTGAAATATCTCGAGCAAAACAGGGTGATGTCGATAAAGTATTCTCCGAGGGCGAATCGAAAATCATTATAACCGCGAAAAGCGATGCTGAAGTTGAATCTATGTATCAGGCAATGATCTCTGACGCCAAAGCAGCAGGTTGGATGGAAATTCTGGCAGAGGATTACATTGTCAAGTACCAGCCGATTTTCGGTTGACATAATTGTCTAGAATACCTGCAATAATCATACCAGGCATGGCTACATGAGGCCATGCCTGGTATGAATTAAATATGATTATAGTAAATATTTATCTTGGAGAGAAATTAATAGTTATTGATGACGCTCATGGTGCTTAGCGCAATCGGAATCTGAAAGGTGCAAAAAACTCTATGTATAAGTCATTGTGCGTACAGGCATATCAACTGGATGGCAATACAAACCAAATTTGTTTGGATATTATTGATCAGCAGCTTAAAAGGAAAGGCTTTGTCAGAACAGACTACGAAAATGGGCAGTTAATAATAATTTTGGCAATTGAATGTTCTAATAAAAAGGAAAGTTTCCAGATAAGCAGAATTAGCGAAAGCTGTATTAAAATTTCAGGAAGTGATTTTTTAGGTCTTATTTATGGTATCGGCAAATTCCTCCACGAATCTGAATTCGAAAAAGATACAATGCGACCCCTTGACTGGATCGGCAGATCGACTCCTGACAAAGAAATCAGAGGCATCTATTTTGCGACTCACTTTCATAATTTCTATCATGACGCACCTCTTGGCGAAATTAAAAATTATTTAAATGATTTGATATTATGGGGCATCAATACTTTGTGTGTGTGGTTTGATATGCACCATTATAGTACAATAGACCATCCGTTGGCACATAACATGATAGAAAGACTTAGAATTATATTCGGATATGCAAGAAAAATTAATATAAAGACATGCCTGCTTATTATTGGGAACGAAAGCTTTTCTGGGAGTCCCGAAGACTTGAGGGCACAGTATTCCGAAGGGCATGATGGGTACGTACGCCAATTGGCAGGTCATTATCACGTTGAACTGTGTCCGAGCAAACGGGAAGGTTTTGAATTACTTTTGCAGTGGCGCAGGGAAGTATTTGAGAAGTTCAAGGATGTAAAGCTTGATTATATATTGATATGGCCATATGACCAAGGAGGATGTACTTGCAGTGCATGTAAACCATGGGGGGCTAATGGATTTTTGAAAATTGCTGAACCGGTAGCTGAAAAAGCAAAAGATATGTTTTATGACACAAAAATCATATTATCCACCTGGCTGTTTGACAGTTTTACATCAGGTGAGTGGGATGGGCTTTGGAATAGACTTGAATATAAAGCTCCATGGGTTGATTATCTGCTTGCTGAATTTTTAGATGGCCAATTACCAACGATAATAGAAATGAAAGGTTTTCCGGCACAGCTTCCCTGTCTTGGCTTCCCTGAAATCAGCATGTATGGAGCAGTACCATGGGGAGGGTTTGGCGCAAATCCGATTCCGAATCATATTCAAAAGACTTGGGACATCGCCGGCAAACATCTTGCAGGAGGATTTCCTTATTCTGAGGGGATATTTGATGATATAAATAAGGTCATATATTTAAGCTTATACTGGGATAAACATATCAGTTCTGAGGAAGCCTTGAAGATCTATTTATCATATGAATTTGGACGTAAATATGTTGATAATCTCATTAGAGCGATCAATCTGCTGGAAAAGTCAATCAATAGAAACCGCATTGATGAAAAAGGCACAAATCATAACTACGCTGATAGTAAAATTCCTTGGGTAGGTGATCAGCGCTTTGTTATTGAAAATACTGACGGTATTGATGAAGCATTCACTATAATATCAGAAATAAATGATTTACTTGATAATGAAGTCAAAGCATCCTGGCGTTGGCGGATAATTTTTCTTCGAGGTCTTATAGACAAGGAGCTGCTGCATAATGCATTTATAACAAATGAAGTAATTGAGATTGCTTATAAAGAATTAACAGGAATCTATCATGCAGAGCAAGCTGATTATTACGTTGCTCCGCCCTCGCTTCAATCAATTAGGGAAAACCGTGGTGGGTTCAGCTGGTTCTGAAACTTGTGACGATTCGACACATCTACGTCTGACAAAAGGAAAGTCAGTTTTTATCTGGAGAACAGGTGATTTCGTATCATCACAGTAATTGTCTTTTACGTGAGGTGCCTGTATGTTTGTCAAACTTCACATCGATGCTGATCATTGTGATATTAATGATCAAGTGATTGATATTCTAAAGCGAAAATTATTAGAAAAAAGTGTTGTACAGTTTAATAAGAACGCTGATCATACCATCTACTTGTATATTGACAACAAGATGAGCAACGAAGGCTACAAGATCACTGCTGACCATGATGATTATACCATTACCGGTGGAAGTACCATTGGTTTGCTTTTTGGTATAGGTAAATTTATTCGTTGCTGTAAACCAGGTTATGAATTTGAGTATAATGGCTGGATAGGTGAATCATATCCCAACATGCCTTATCGAATTGTTTATTTTCCCATGCACTTTTATAATTACTATCATTCTGCGCCGATTGATGTTGTGTTGAGATATCTTGAAGACATTATTCTAATGGGTTATAACGCAATTGAGATGTGGTATGACATGCATCATTTTTCTGCTATTGATGATCCAGAATCTATTACTATGCTGTCACGCATGAAAGCAATATATAAAAAATCTGATTCATTGGGTATGAAAAATATTCTTCTTGGATTGAGTAATGAAGCATTCGCAAACAGCCCTCAATCCATGCGAGCACGATCATCAGGAGGACATGATGGATATATAAGCAATTTGATGGGTCACTATCATGTTGAATTATGTCCAAATAAACCTGGAGCAATGGATCTAATACTTAAATGGCGCAAACAAGTTTTGCAAAGATTTGTTGACTGTAATATTAAAATATATAACACTGGCGCATATGATCAGGGGGGTTGTACATGCAGTCAATGTAAACCGTGGGGTGTTAACGGAAACATATTAATTGTAAAAAAAATTGCAAAACTAGTTAAGGATATCTTTCCAGAATCAAAGATGCTGTTCTCAACTTGGCGCTTTGATTTATTTACATCAGGGGAATGGGAAAAGCTAGCGGAAATACTCATTGAAAAGCAGGATTATGCAGACTTGCTTTGTTCTGAGATTCAAGAACCCGGTGTTTACAAGCATTTCACCACACATGGCATCCCAGGTGAATTACCGGTTATAGGATTCCCTGAAATAAGTATGATTGGTGCTGTTCCTTGGGGCGGATTTGGCACAAATCCACACCCATCTGTCATTCAAACTCACTGGAATACAGCAAAACAATTTGTTAGCGGAGGAGCGCCATACTCCGAAGGCATATATGAAGATATCAACAAATTTGTATGTGCACAGATGTACTGGACGAAAGAAAGGGACTGTTGGGATATGGTGCGAGAATATGTCCGCTCAGAGTTTTCATCAAATCAAAATATCACTGATGACATCATGAGTTTAGTACATATGTTCGAGGAGTCATTGTACCGGCATAGGATTGATGAACGTGGGGGCGTTCATGATTACCCTGATGATAATATTCCAAGGTATGGCATTCAACGATTTATTATAACGAACTCTTGGAATGTAGAATCTGCATACAAATTAATGTGTCAAATTGATGAACGATTATCTGAGAAAATTAAAAGATCGTGGCGTTGGCGCTTGTTCTATATCAGGGCTGCAATCGATTATGAATTGAAAAGGAATGATTACATATGTAATAGTATAACCGATAGTTATATGGAAGAGCTTACCATGATGTACTATGCACAAAATTCTGATTATGCATGTGCTCCGCCAACAAGAAAAGTAATAATGACTAAAAGCACTGGAACAACATTTATTACCTTTGATACCGAGGAAGAATGGGAGCATTAACAATGCGAATACATAATTTAAACTTAATTAATGAATCATGTCAAAGCGGACTATTTACGAAAATATGTAATATTATAAACCGGCAAATTAAAGAGCATACAACTGGAATATCTGAAAACGAAACCATCAATATTGTTCTGGCTATAGACGATAAAATCGGCATTGAAGGTTATATGATTAGCAAAAATGCAAATGGCGATACTATAATATTGGGTAATGATCAATTGGGACTCATCTTTGGAGTTGGTCGATACTTGCATGTAGGTGGTTATTCAAAAAATGGCTTTATTCCAGGTGAATGTTTTGGGATATCGATTCCCAAAAGAAAGACAAGAGGCATGTACCTTGCCAATCCGAGCTGGAATTATTACGGCCAAGCCCCAATGGAGGATATTGAGCATTATATTGAAGATCTGATGTTATGGGGATGCAACTCGATTATGGTTACTCTTCCAAGAGCCAGCAACCTAAACGAAAATAATGAAGAAAAGCTAACAAGAATGCATAGTATTAAGCGAACAAAAGACATAATAGCTTATGCAAAAAATCTTGGAATGACTGTTGCAGCAATTATTGCTGCAAACTTATCATTTTCATCACCGCCTGTGGAATTACTAGCTGACTGGACAGGTGGCCATGATGGTTATTTAAGAAATCTTGCTGCACACACGCATACAGAAATATGTCCATCAAAACCGGGTGGTTTAGATTATATTCTAAAGGGGCAAAGAGAGTCACTTCGCGAATTTATTGATTTTCCTCCTGATATTATTTGCTTATGGCCGTATGATGCTGGCGGCTGCACATGTAATTTGTGCAAACCATGGGGAGGTAATGGATTCATAAAGGTATCAAAAGCATTATCCAAGCTTATCAAACAAATGTTTTCAAAAACTGAGATAATGATATCGACATGGTATTTTGATCTATTTACATCTGGTGAATGGAATATTCTTAAAAAAGATATAGATAAAGATAAGAGCTGGCTGGATCTTCTGATGGTTCACTTTAACATGGAAATGGGAATTCCTGAATGTGTTACCAAAGAAGGTAGGATACCGGGTTCTGTCCCAGCAATTGACTTCCCAGAAATAAGCATGTTCGGTTGTGTCCCATGGGGTGGATTTGGTGCTAACCCATTACCAAACCGCTTGCAAAGCATGTGGGATATGAGCAAGAAATACTTGAATGGGGGATATCCTTATTCAGAAGGAATATTTGATGACATCAATAAGGTAATTTGTTTACAATTTTACTGGGGAGATTATGAAATAAGTGACATCATTCGTCAATATGTAAGTTATGAGTTTTCGAGTGAAATAGCTGATGATGTTCTTAGAAGTATAATACTTATTGAGCAGGCAACATCGCATATCCGTATCGATGAGGAAGGCAAACAACATGTATATCCAGATCCTCTTGTGCCATGGATCGGAGAACAAAGATTCATTATAGATAATACAGATGGAATTGAAGAAGCTTACATGATTATCCAAAAAGCCGATCAAAAAATTCCCGATCATATTCATAAGCAAAAGCGATGGCGCATGCTTTATTTACGCGCTATATGCGATTATGAACTACTTAAAAATGATTTTTTCATATCTGATAAATGTGAAGAGGCACTACATGAGCTTACGGATATTTATCTTGCAAAAAATTATCCGTATCATTTATCACCGCCAACAAGAGAATCTATACAAGAAGCACGTGGAATATTTACGATTTAAACAATCATAATACCAAGAGTGACGGAATCACGCATGTATAAATAAATTACACAATGGAGCAAAAAAATGGATGGTCGTGAGAGAATTACCAATACTGTGCTGGGATTGAATGTAGATCGCAAATCGTGGACACTTCTTATCGACGAAAAGACTCGTCAGAATATGAAATCTGAGTATAAAAACATTCCTATGACTGAATTTTATAGATTATGCGGATGTGATATTATGCAATTCGGTCTTTGGACATCAAAGTATGGTTATGCTAATCCAGGGAGAATTACATTTTTTGATAAGAAAGATATTGTTACTTTTGAAAATGGCATTACCGTAAGCAAAAGAGAGACACCGTGGGGGATCCTGGAATCAAGCAGTAAAGACGGTCATCCATTGACATACCCGATTAAAAATATTCATGACTTAAGTGTTTATATGAAATTATGGAAAGACTCTGATGTATCATATAATCCGGAAAGCGCAAAACTGTTTTCAATTGAGGAAAACAATATAGGACGTGATGGCCTTTGCGTTTGCACAACAATGCCATCACCAGTTCAAATGCTCTTACAAACAGAAATGGGCGTTGAGAATTTTTACTACCTGCTTTATGATTACACAAAAGAAGTTGAAGATTTACTTGATATTATGCATGAAAAACGCAAACAAGAATATAGAATTAATGCTGAATACTCAGAGCAGCTCATACATATACCTGTTGAAAATACAAGCACATCGTATATCAGTCCTGAGATTTATATGAAATACAGTAGCAAGCATATCAAAGATTATGTCGATATACTCCATAGTACAGGTAAAATTGTTGTTGTTCACATGTGTGGTCTACTAGACAATCTTTTGACTTGTTTTTTGGATACAGGTATGGATGGAATACACACACTAACACCAAAACCGATCGGAGATACATCAATAGAAAGAGCCATCCAGGTTATGGGAAGAGACACAATTATCATGGCATTACTTGATAACAGTCAATTCTTACGACCTGATATAACCCGAGAAGAAATCTATGGATTGTTAGACAAGTTTTATACTCAGCAAGTTCGATCTTCTCGAGTTATTCTGATAATAGCATCTGATGGAATACCGACTTCTGTTGAGAAATTTATGTATGTAAGAGAGTGGATGGATAAAAATGGATAATCGAGGCAACTGAAGCATGATAGACAATGAATCCTTAATCATCCGACAAATCCATGAGCAGGATACAGAACGGCTGTATGCCTATTTCAGTTCGTTTTCTGACGAAACACGTTATTTTTTCACACCGCATGAATTGGGCATGGCTTTTGCGGAGAAACTGACCCATGCCGATCTGGTGGATCCGGAAACCCGGCGGTTCGTTGTCGTCACGCAGCAGGACGGCCAGGAGACAATCATCGGCTACTTTTTCTTCTGGTCCTGGCAGAAAAAGGTGCCGTGGTTCGGCATTGGCGTGCGAGACGGATACAAAGGCAGAGGTCTGGGCAGTCTGATGATGCAGCATGCAATCAGGGAAGCAAAGCAGCAGGGTAAGGGTGGCATCCTCCTGACCACCAAAAAAGACAATGCCAGGGCCCAGAAACTGTATCGGAAGTTTGGTTTTGTGATCCTGGGTGATGAACCGCGCGGCGAGTATTTGCTGTTGCTTAACTTTTCTGATGAAAAGACATAATGAGGAGATGATGTTCGTCGCGCAAGCAGGATGCTTGAGACTGTCTAAAAACCACTATGAAAGGTCGCATCAATGAAAAAATAGCAAATGCTGAAGTCATGACATGAGATCCGGCTGCGAAGCTGGTTTACTGGATGAGCATACAACCAGATGGAGGAGAAAAATGCAGGAAATTAATATCCCATTCAGTCAGAAACGCTGGCAAGGGCTCCTGGACGCTTATGAGTGTTGGTGGAACAATACCCTGGATCGTCCCCTTTTCAATATAAAATTGACCTGGGATAGCGACGGTAAGAACCCGGCCGGTCGACCAACCGGTTTGAGCAGCTATGCGCTCGATGTCCCGGTCGAGGCCATTTGCCAGGACGTTGCCTGGGCTCTGTCCAGGCGTGTTTTTCTGGGCGACAGCTATCCCATTTTCTTGCCCGATTATGGTGCTGGCGTAAATGCGGCTTTTGCCGGGGCTAATACGATTGTACGCCCCGAAACCGTCTGGTTTGAAGCGAAAACGCCAGAGACGGTAGAAAACCTCCATCTGACCCATCACCCTGATGATCCGATCTACCGCAGGATCGTCGATTTTTACACAACGGCAGATACCTATTTTCAAGGCAGCCTCGTGCTGGGCATGACCCATCTGAATAATGGCATTGACATCCCGGCGCGGTTAATTAAAGGTGTTGACTTGTGTATCGCTCTACACGACCAGCCAGAGCAGGTTGAGCGTCTGGTCTGGGAAAGCCACGAGCTGTTTATGCAACACCTGTGGTCATTGTCAGATATCCTCAAGCATAACCCGGGGTTCACGTGCTGGAGTGACATCCTGGCGCCGGAGCCATGGTTTGGCACCCAGTGCGACTTTTGCGCCATGATCGGGCCGGAGCATTTTGATCGGTTCGTTCTGCCTGAGTTGCAAGCATGCATGCGCAAAATGCCACGCTATAATTATTATCATCTGGATGGCCGTGAGGAATTGGTCCATTTGGACAAAATCCTTGCTATTCCCGAATTGCAAATCGTACAATGGGTGGCAGGGGATGACGAACTGCCTGATGAGGAATGGATGTGGCTTTACAAGAAAATCAGAGCAGCAGGCAAGAAACTGTGGTATGGCGGACCGGAACAGAACCTGGATCTTCTCGCAGACACCTTGGGGTCACTCAAGGGGGTCTACTGGCAGAAGTGCGGCAGGCAAGAAGATCAAGACCGGTTGCAGCGTTTGATGGAACGGTTTGGCGTCCCGGCTGAACCGAATAAAATTAAGTCAAACAAGAGAGGATCGTGATGGATAGTAAACAACTCTATGCCGGTTGGGCTCGACAGGATTTAACACCAGATAGGCCTGTGCGTTTATATGGGCAATTTATCGAGCGAATCTCAGAGTCCGTTGAATCACCTGTCTTGGCTACCGCTTTGGCTATCGAATGCGGCCTGGACCAAATGATTTTGTGTGCGTGCGACCTGGCCGATATCACGCATGATCTTGCCGATGCGGTTCGTCAGACGATTCAGGAACGCCTGCCTGAGTTTCCAGTCACAAAGCTTATTTTGGCAGCAACCCATACGCATACATCACTGCAGTATGACCGACCGGACCCTGCTGCCGGCAATACACTTGATATCCTGCAGCATTACCTTGTCCAGATGGTTACATCGAACCAGGATGAAGCATCAGATGCTGCGCAACCGAACGAGGCGGAACCGGCAAAGGCGGGCAATTTTACTGAATCTAACCATGATGTCATGTCTGACCAGGAAGCCCGTCTCTGGTTGATCGACCGGATCAGCAGAGCTTCAACTGATGCATGGCAGAATCGCAGGCCTGCTCGCATGGTTAACGCTTTTGGCCGGGCTGTCGTGGGGCATTGCCGGCGTGTCGTTTATGATGACGGCTCGTCACGCATGTGGGGAGATACCAGTCTTGCCAATTTCGCTGAACTGGAAGGTGGCAGTGATTCAGGGCTTGAGCTTCTGTACTTTTGCGATGATTCAGGGCAATTGACCGGAGTCGTTGCCAATCTGGCCTGTCCGGCCCAGACGGTGCAGCATCGCCGATTCATATCGGCAGATTTCTGGGGCAAAGCTCGCCTGCTCGTCCAGAAACAATTAGGCACAACTATCCATTTGCTGCCACTGTGTTCAGCAGCA
This sequence comes from Bacillota bacterium, assembly GCA_033549405.1. GTDB lineage: Bacteria > Bacillota > Clostridia > Saccharofermentanales > UBA5734 > JAAYBY01. Next base: position 19,188 of record JAWSUP010000024.1, read on the forward strand.
GGCGACCAGTGCCCGGTCGACCTGATTCGCTGGGTTGAGCCGCTCGAACCGCTCGATGACCCGAATATTACGCGCCATGACCCACCAGAGCGAACTGCTGACTACTCGATGTTCGATCTGTCCGGATGCTGGCAAGCCGGTTGGCGCATTGCATCCGAGATCATTGCAGCCTGGCAGAGGATAGATGCTGCAGACTGGCAGTCAGAGCCTGATTTCAAGCATTGGGTCTGCGATCTTTCGTTGCCTGTCCGTCGGGTCAGTCTGGTTGATTATGCCAAGGCTAAAAAAGCGTTGTCAGACTTTGCCCGTGATGCGGCAGGACGGCAGCTTGATTTTCACGATAATGCCCAGATGCATGTCCATGCCGGCATCATGGCCCGATATGCCTATCAGCAGCACAGTGCGCTGCAGCAGGTTGAGGTGCACGCGGTACGGATCGGACAAATTGTGCTGGTCACCAATCCATTTGAGCTCTTCCTGAATTACGGCAACCAGATCAAAGCGCGCAGCCGAGCGCGTCAAACCCTGATCGTCCAGCTTGCCTGCGATTCGCTCGGGTATCTGCCGACGTGCCGTGCGGAGGATGGCGGCCATTATTCAGCTTATGTGTCTAGCGGTCTGGTCGGCCATGAGGGCGGTGATCTGCTGGTGCGCCATACCTTAGATCTGATCAGACAGTTATTTGTGACGCCTGACTCATAATAGCGTTTGTAGCAAATGACCTGCAGCAAAACTCGACTGCAGCATGTATGAGTGAAGGAGATCAACGATGCATCTGACAACTATCAGCCTTTCTGTTAACCTTACCCAGTCACTTGGACCGATCAAGGCCCTGCATGGTGTCAATAATGGTCCAGTTTGTTATGGCTCGCTGGTCGATGTAACAGAGTTTTATCGCGAATTGGGTGTCCCTGGAGTTCGCATCCATGATCCGAACTGGCCACATCCGCGTGAAGTCGATTATTACGCAATCTTCCCCGACTTAAACAAAGATGCGAAAGACCCAGTTAACTATGATTTTCGGGCAACGGATGCCTACATCCAGTCGATAGTGGCGACAGGAGCCGATATTGTTTATCGATTGGGTGTCAGTATCGAGCATTCTGTAGTCAAGTACCATGTGCATCCGCCGGCTGACTTCGCCAAATGGGCTGAAATCTGCGAAATGATCATCCGCCACTACAATGAAGGCTGGGCAGATGGTTTCCACTATGGCATCCGTTATTGGGAGATCTGGAATGAGCCAGAAGGCTATCCGGATACGCCACCGGACAAAAATGCCATGTGGTCAGGTTCGCATGAGGAATTTTTCGAGCTGTACCGGATCACGTCAAGCCACCTGAAACAGACCTTTCCCGAACTGATGATCGGCGGTTTCGCCTATACCTATATTCATCCGGTCTTCTTGCGTGCGTTTCTCACCTATGTCCGGGATCACCAACTGCCGCTGGACTTTTTCAGCTGGCACACCTACACGGCCAAGCCAGAGGTGCTGGCCAGCAGAGTGCGGGAGATTCGCGCGCTCCTGGATGAGATGGACCTGAAGGCCGCAGAGAACCACTGCAACGAATGGAATTACGCCCCGTCAGTAGGCGGGCCTATCTTTGGATCCAGAAACCAAAACAGAGCACAACAATATTTTGAGTGCATGAAAAATGAGGAAGGCGCCAGCTTCGATGCAGCCGTATTGTGCCTGATGCAGGATATGCCTGTCGACGGGATGTATTTTTATGATGCCGCACCCTCATCCTGGTGGAGTTTTTTCAACACCTATGGTGTCCCGCAAAAGGCCTATTATGCGTTCAAAGCCTTTAAACGATTGGTTGACCTTGGCCACCGCGTCTTAGTCCTGGCACATAATAATTCTGACACTGCAGCAATCTATCATCTTGCAGCTGTTGGCGATGATCTGGAAAATACGGCTGTCCTGCTGGCTAACCACAGTGAGACAGCACAGTCTGTCACCATACAGCTGGCATTGCCGCCTGGCAAACGGATCGGGTCCGTCAAACTGACTTGGACTGACCATGAAAGTACGGCAGCCCTAAAGGATTTGCCAGCGGAGTCGATATCCGGTGATGTGATAATTCTTGCGATGCCTCCTTTCAGTGTCTGCCTGGCAGACATAGCATTGATCCCATGATGATTGATTATGCCAGGGCAGCGCGCAGCCGCAGTTGGCGGCATCATCCATTGATGGGTGATCCCGTGTTAAGCAACTGGTGCCTATATCTCCGCAGATACCCTTACGGCTACGCAGTCAAGCCGGAAGCCCCATCCCATGCTGTAGTCATGCGATCAACAGTTTACCGCAGTCTGTCTGGCGGTTTGGCGCAGCGTGCCATATAAGGCTATACATAAGGAGAAACCATGAAATCCGTAGTACCGAAAGTCCTTTTTGATCGTGAAGACCATGCCGGCCAACAGACAGC
>JAWSUP010000025.1:0-21425 GCA_033549405.1 Bacillota bacterium
TATCTTTCATGCGCAGCAAGTGTCTGAGACAAAGTCCGGCTGCCAGCAACTGGGACAAAACTGTTGCCAGAGCTGCTCCTGAGACACCCCAACCAAGACCAACGACAAACCAAAGGTCAAGCGCAATATTCAGGACTGTCGTGATCAGCAAAAATATTAGCGGCGTGATGGAATCGCCCAATCCGCGCAGGATTCCGGCAATGATGTTATAAAAACCGAATCCCAAAATACCAAAAAAAATGATGCTCAGGTAATCGTAGGACATGTCGTAGATCTCGGCAGGCGTATCGAGCAGGGTCAGTATGGGCCGGGCCAGTGACAAGGCTACTGCCATCATGAGCACAGATGATAAAAGGACCAGGGACAGGGCATTGCCGATGGTCTTGTCCAGAAGTTTCCATTCCCGGGCGCCAAAGGTCTGGGAAACCAGGATGCCGGCACCGGTGGCAATCGCCATGAACAGGACCAGCAGCAGGTTGATGATGGGCATGACAGCACCGATGGCTGCCAACGCCGTATCACCGACCGTTCGCCCGACGATAATGGAATCGACCGTGCTGTAGAGGTGCTGGGCGATATTGCCAATCAATAGCGGTATGGAGAATTTCACGAGGTTGACCATGGGGGAACCCACAGTCAGGTCTTGTGCGCCAAACAGGCGCTTCAGAGCTGTGAACATCGATTGCCTCCAGGCCTGGCGCGTGTCAAAGATCGACACTCAAAAGGATGGCGCCGATCAGTCCGACGACCAAAGCAACGATACCAGATGGCCGGACTTTGTCTTTGTAGACGATCAGAGAATAAAGCCAGAGGATGATTAAGAGTCCGCCGGCATTCAGCGGAAAGACGACAATAGCCGGCACGGTCCGCAACGCCAGCAGCTGGAACAGATTGCCGCCGCCGGTCGCTACGCCGACCCCCAGAGCACACAGGCCCAGGTGTTTTGGATCGGATGTCCAGGTCTTGAAACTTTGCTTTTTCAACAGCAATCCGCCCACGATCAGCCAGCAGATGATCGCGACAAACAGAAAACCCCAGAATGTAAACGTGGCAGAATCAGCTGCCGGATAGTACCAGGACAGTGATCGCTTGAGAATCGTCAGGGCACCGTTGCCGAGTGTTGTCGAACAGGTCAGTAAAAACCAGCGCAGAGACAAAGCCTGCTGGTTCTGCTTCAGTTTTTTGTCGCGCGGCGCCGACAGGACGGTCACCACCATCATGCAGATGAAGCCGATGATCTTGGGAACGGTTGCCGTTTCATTAAAGAAAAGTATGCTGTATATGACAGGAAAGACAATATAGATGTTGTTCAGCAGGATGGTGGCGCCCATTGGTCCGGCTGCGAGGGCAGCCTGCAAGGTGACAATCGTCAGGATATAGATCACACCGAAAGCGATTGCCAGAACCAGCACGTTAGGGTCGAGAGCCCGTGCCCGGCCGGCAAGTGCCAGGATCAGCGCTACAAGCGACATCGCCAGCGCATCCAGCAGCAAAATGCCGGTCAGTCTGCTGGGAAAGCGCCGGGCAAATGTTTTATTCGTAATGTTCTGCAGACTGTACAGGAGAATGGAGATGATCTGAAAACCCAAGCTGTTTACCTCACGATCGTCGGCAGTTAAAGGGCATATATAACCAACGGTTATTGGATGGCGATATCTTGGATGATGATATAGGATGTCGCCGGGACTGATAGCGCAGATCAACCATCATGGATAGTTTCCCGGGGACAATCGCAGAGATACCAGGACATGCGCTTGCCGACCGGAATCACCTGCACAGAAGGGAAACTGGCCTTCATTTCATCATTGATTTCTTTAATGAATGAAAAGTAGTCGCCGCGTTCCAGCCATTCGATCAGGCTGGTCAGCAGGCTGCGCCGCTGATTGTAGTCCATGATGATGACCCGTTTGCTTGCCAGCTGCTTCATGATCTCATACAGTACAAGTCGCTGTCCACGTTCCAGGCCATGCAGCACATGACTGGCGACTACGACGTCATAAGGCGGCTCCAGGTCATGCGTCACCGCCTGATCAGCCAGTTGCAGCGCGTCACCCACAATAAAGCGGATCGGGAGTCCATGATTGAAACGTCTGGCCCGCTCGATCATGCGGCCCGATCCGTCCAGGCCCGTCACGTCATGTCCCATATCAGCCAGAACGCGGGCTAAAGCGCCAGTCCCGCAGCCGATGTCCAGAATGCGGCAAGGTATTGGCAGCCTGCAGACCGGATGTTTATCGAAAACGCGCTCGAAAGACTTGCGCTGACGGTTGAAAAACCAACCGTAAATGCGCGCAATCCGATCAAACAAGTGTATGTGCCGCTGAGCATCCATTGTTTGCTAAACACCACCAGGCAATCCATGGCATTACCAAAAGGGCTGTTAATCTTCGAGTAATGCCCACATCTTGGGGCAGACGACTTCCACTGGTTCAGTCAGTCCGCATTCGAAAACGACAAAACCCGTATAACCCGTATCACGGATGGCTTTGAAAACGTTCTTATAGTTGATTTCACCGGTACCTGGCTGCTTGCGTCCCGGCACATCGCCCACATGAATGTGACCGATGTGCTGGATGTTGTTTCTTATGTTGTTGATCAGATTGCCTTCGGTGATCTGCTGGTGGTAGACATCGTAGAGCAGCTTGACCATTGGGCTGCCGACTTCCTGGATGATGGCGACTGATTCGGCGGTTGTCGTCAGGTAATAACCCATATGGTTGACCAAAATATTCAGCGGCTCAAGCACAAGACTGATGCCAGCCTCTTCAGCCAGGGGCGCAGCAGCCTTCAGCGCGGCTACAACATTGGCATGCTGCTCCTCGCGGGTCAAATCTGCCACTTCGTTGCCGGTTGTAATGACGATGTTCTTGCATCCGATAATCCGGGCTGCAGTAATCGTTTCGCGGACGGCATCGACAAAGGCGTCGCGCGCATCAGCGTTGACGATCCCATGGCTGTTGGTGATCAGGGCTTTTTTCGCCGGGTCGCTTGAGTGGAAAATGATGGCCGACACCTGGACGCCGGTCCGGTCGATTTCGCCGCGGATACGCTCAAGGTCAAGCTGGCCCCAATTCAGGATCTCGATCGCTGAAAAGCCCTGTTTCCTGGCAGCTGCGAATTTATCGTATTCTTCTCCCGGAAACCAGGAGTTATGAACAGTCAGTGTAAACATAGCGCTATCTCCTTTTACATAACAGCTAAGGTATCATTAAGATATTCCTGGTTGTGCCTTCAGTCCAGAACGACTTCTTTGCCTGTGGCGATCGATTCATTGCAGGCCAGTGTCAGTGCCAGTGACTTGCAGGCATCGGCATACGGTGACCGGATGATCGACGGATTGTTGTTTTTGACGGCATCCAGGAAGGTGCGGTCTTCAGTCACGCCCTGGTCTGCTTCACGTCTGTGCAGTACGACAGAGTTTCCGGTATCGAGTTCGACAGACTGGCGCAGAATATAGCGGATATCGGCATCGGCACAGCGAATATGCAGACCGTTCTTGTTGGGCACGTTTCGGGACAGGAAGCATCCGGTAAACAGGGTGGCAATCACTTGATTCTTGAAGGTGATGACTGCTGAGGAATAGTCATGCAGGTCATAGCCCTCCCGCTTGACGATGCCCCGGGCTGCAGCACAATAGACTCTGTCCGGCTCACCGAACAGGTAACGCAGCATGTCGAAGAGATGGATGTTCTGTTCAACGATCTGTCCGCCACTGGTTGCATAGGTCGGCCACCAATATACTCCGGGAATTCCGCCCAGCCAGGCGCCGTCGACGAGGCCGACCTGGCGGTCCTGCAGAAATTCTTTTGCCTTGTCAATAATGTCGAGATAGCGGTCCTGGAAGCCGACCGCCGTGATGATGCCGGCAGCTTCTGCTGCGTCGCGGATGGCCGTGGCCAGCTTCATATCCAGCGCCATCGGCTTTTCTACAAGAAAATGAATCTTGCGCTTGATCGCCTCAAATTCGATGAAACCATGCTGATCAGGCGGAACACAGATATACAGAACATCTGGTTTGGCTTCGTCGAGCATCGTAACATAGTCATCATAGACTTTGGCACCGCCGGCCATCGCCGCTTTCTGAGCCGCTCTTTCCGGCCTGATATCCATGAAGCCGACATAGGTGACATCTTCAAACTGTACAAGATGGCTGAGGTGGAAATTGCAGATACCGCCGCAACCCACAAATGCTACTTTAACCTTATCCATGTATTTCACCCCTTGTGTCTGATGCTGGCAGAATCATATCTGCCGCTACCAATACAGAACCACATTCAGGACCTGACGTCAATGGCAGGCTGACTACAAAATGATTGTATGAGCCCGTCGCTCTATGGACATAATAGCACGGCAAGATGATCATTTTGTCCATATTGTTGGAGAAATATCACCTTGCATTTCAAGATCAATCATGGTAAACATAGGAGTTGAAAGAAAAAAAGGAGATCTAGTCATGATTCGTGCAGGCATTCTTGGTCTTGGTTACATGGGTTCAGTCCATGTACAGAAGATTTCTCTAATCAAAGGTATCGATGTTTTTTCCGTTCACGATATTGATCTAAGTAAGAAAAAAGCTGCTGAAGAAGCCGGGTTTTTATTTTTCTCCGACCGCAGCGATTTTCTGGCTCAGCCGGACCTCGATCTTGTCATTATCGCGACCCCCAACCAGTTCCACCGCGACTATGCCATTGAAGCCATGCAAGCCGGCAAGAATGTTGTTTGCGAAAAGCCGGTCACACTTACCACGATCGAACTGGATGACATTCTGGCTGCGGCAAAAGAAACCGGCAAGCTGTTCACAGTCCACCAGAACCGGCGCTGGGATTCAGATTATCTCATGCTGCGCGAAGTTCTGGCGGCCAATATCCTGGGTAAACCAATTGCCGTTGAGTCACGTGTGCTTGGTGAACGCGGTATCGTCTTCGGTTGGCGCGCTGATCCGGCATTTGGTGGCGGCATGCTCTATGACTGGGGCGTCCATCAGGTCGACCAGATCCTGCAGATCTTTCCCGAACGAACCGTCACCCGTATCTTCGCCCAGCTCTGGTCTGTTAACACCTTGCAGGTTGATGACTACTTCAAGCTGGAGTTGGTCTTTGATGACCAGACATCTGCCCATATCGAATGCGGCGTATTTGCCCTGGAAAAACTGCCGCGCTGGTTCGTCTACGGCGATTCCGGTACGCTGAAGATCGATGATTTCTCAGCCAAAAACGGCCGCATCTCCAAGATCAACCACCATTTCAAGGTTGAGGTCTCCGAAGGTGTTGATCCCGTAGTCGGCTCCAGCCGCACCATGGCCCCCTTACGCCCGGAGCAGATCCAGCATGTCGCCCTGCCGGATGTTGTTGATGCAGCCAATGATTTCTATGAGAACATCGTCGTTGCCTGCCGTCACCCGGAAAAGCTGGCGGTCAAACCTGAAACTGTCCGTCGGACCATGCAGGTGATCGACGCGGCCTTCGCCTCTGCCAGGACGCGCCAGTCGCTCGATGTGACGATCTAACAGCACACTGACAACTCTTTGCTCGCAAAAACAGCCGCACAGGTGATATCCTGTACGGCTGCTTTATAGTGTGTTTGCGCATTATCGGGGCTGTTAACAGCCTGGCGATATTTTAGATATCGTGGATGTCGATGCCCCAGGGCTGGCGGCGGCGGAAGGGCGTCTTGTACTGGTGGGCCAGGACGCCGGATTCATCGAGGTGAGCCAGGCAGGCCCGGCCGCAGGCCGCTGTCAGGCGATTGGGCATTGCCTCGCTGTGGCTGGTATCCGGGAAAGCGCCATTGGGGCAGTACAGGCATTTTTGACGATTGACCGCAGCCACCTTGAAGGTCACGCCACAGACTGTTTGCTCAGTCGCCTGGGAGGCGTCAATCGCACCTAGCGGACAGGCGGCGACACATTCGGCACAGTTTTCGCGTTCGCAGACCGAACCTTGAAAAACGGGGTCAGTTTCAATCTCAAGATCAGTGATGATCATACCCAGAGCCTGTCGGGTGCCAAACTGGGGTGTCAGGACAAGACCGCAGTAGCCGATCTCACCCAGCCCGCAGGCGACAACAGCATAAGCGAGGTCCGGATAGACATTGGGTGCAATCGTGCCAGTCCTGAAGACAACGCCTTCCGGCCAGCGCTCGGCAGCCATGGGGCTGGACGGAACAGCCACGCCGCCTTCATCTTCCAGGAAACGGGCCAGTTGGTAGACATAATGGGCTTCGATCAGGCGCCCTGCCCGGGTCCAGAGGGTCCCTTCTTCTGTGCCGCGAAATGATCCGCGCGGGATCTCGCGCGCACAGATGATGATCGACTTTGCCTGGGGAAATATAGTCAGCGGATTACGTTGGGGCTCAACATCCTTAAAGCGATCGGCCGGGGCTACCGCAACCGCATCGATTCCGCTTCTTGCGGCATAGACCAGCAGGTCTTTTTTACTCAGCATTTGATTTCTCCCCCTCTTCCTCCATCGTCCGCGCATCTGCCTGCGGCTCTTTCTGCAGGTATTCAGCACGTTTGCCTTTACCGATCCGTCCGGTCGATTTCAGGTGCTCATAGCAGGACTGTATGCAACCGTAGGCACCGCAGATGCTGCCGGGTCGCCCGCCCTGGCCGAGTTCATCAAAGCCATTGGCGACTGTCGACAGGTAGCGCGAACGCTGGGACAGGGCTCGCCCGAAATTAATGGCCTCAAACCAGCCCATGGTCTGTTCATCGATGTTCATCTTGAATCCGGGCATGTCTTTCTTGACAAAAGGAGATGCCAGCTCGTTGAGCCCCCAGTGGGTCAGTTTGCATTTACCGAGATCGACATCGCCCCATTCGAACTTGCGGTCCTCGATGGTGACGGAAACCTTCTTATGCTTGCTATAGAGCGCGTGGCCGGGGCAGTCACGGACACATTGCAGGCAACGGTCACAAATGTTTTTCTGCAACAGCGGATCTGGCTCAAGCTCAGCGTCTGTCAGAAAAATCTCGAAGCGCTGACGCGGACCGAACTCAGGCGTCAGAAAAACCTTGCCCCAGCCCAGTTCGCCCAAGCCTGCGGCAGCTGCAGTAATCCGCATATGCAAAACGACGTTTGACGCCATCTTACCGGGTGCGACCGGCGGGCGGTGCGGCGGGGCTTCATGGGGCAGGTATGTGTGTCCACCGGGTGAAACGACCGTTTCATAGCCGTGCGATTCAACAAACTGGCGTGTCATGCGCATGGCGTTGCCGAGTGGTCCATAAATGCCGGTTCCATAGCCATAGATCCAGTAGGTCGACCAATCGGCATTTTCACGAACCCCTTTGTATGAGCCCTCCAGGATCCGGCCGGCCAGAACGACAACTGATTTTGTTTTCGGATAGATGTTGAGCGGGTGCGTCTCCGGCGGCGCTCCCATAAGCCGGGACAGCGGGGCAATACCGATCAGATCGGCTCCTGCTTCACGGGCGACTTTTTTTACCATTTCGCTGGTTAACATCACTTGTTCCCCCTATCTTTCCCACGTCTCGAGCAGCCACGGTTCACCTTCACGGAAGTCATTGACGTACTTCTGCTCCAGGCGTCCAGTCTTTTCCAGATGCGCCAGGCAGGTGCGGCTGCAGACCGCTGTTGCGATGTTCGGTATGTTTTTACGCGTCAGTGCTGTCGATGTCTCGACGATTTTGGGCTGGTTGCCGGAAAACTCGACCATCAGCTCTTCCTGGCCGACTTTGTTGATGAAATCCGGAGCGGCTCCATTCGGGCAGAGCCGGCATAGATTGTAGTTGATTTCAGCCAGCACGGTCTTGCGTCCACAGATGTCAAACGTGACGGTCTTATCCAGATTGATCGCATTCGCCGGACAGATGGCGGCACACTTCCCGCAATCGACACCATCACAAAGGGTGCCGGTGAAGATCGGATCCGGTTCCAATTCCAGCTCGGTCAGGATGATCGCCAGTGCGTTGCGGTTGCCAAACCGGGGGGTCAGCAGCTGTCCGCACAGGCTGATCTCGCCCAGGCCGGCTGCGACAGCTGCATATTCCAGGTTGAGCGCCACATTATACATAGGCCTGCCCGGAGCGACCGGGCGACTGCGCGGGGCGACCTTGGGGAAGTGCGCCAGGTAGGGAACCGCCTCGTAATCAGTTTGCTGCTCGATATGGCGGGCCATCTCAAGCACCAGGCGCTGATCAAGGTATTTGCTGGCAAAATTCCAAAGCGTTCCTTCCTCCACGCCGCGGTAGTTGCCGCGCGGTATGTCCGCACCGATCACCAGTACGGAACGGACCTCCGGCAGAATCGACGCCGGGTTGACATTTTCAGGCAATCCGTCAAACCGGTCGGCTGACGCAACCCCGAACAGGCTGAGACCGATGCTCGCAGCATAGTCCCGTAATTTTTCTTTCATGATCTGCTCACCTCTGCTCATGTTGATGCACCCAGCCAATTGCCCGATGCATTCCAGGTCGTGTTGATATTTTGATAGTTGAGAAAGCTTCATTTGTCCTATCTAACACAATATGCTATGATCTTGCTGTAATAAAGCCTATTTATTGCCATAATACCATCTTATCTTGCTGTTTTATCCAGATGCAAGTCAACGGTCGGCGGAAAAAAGGAAAGGGCAAATCATGTCGGAACAGAGTTTTTCACATACAAGCCAACACGGTCATCAGAGTCAAAGATTCCATCTGTCTGCGGAACCACCGATTGAGCATCCTTTCCCGGCTCCGCCGCAAATTGATCTTGCACTCACAGATCTTTCACCGCAGATTGTTGTCATGTCATTGCACAATTCACGCAACCGCAAAGGCCAGTTGGCAACGGAACGGCAGACACAGCCGCGAGTCGTGCGACTTTATGAGATCGAATTTTTCACACACACAGGCGGCATCGCCGTCATAGACAATTGTCAGTATCCCATATCGCGCGGAGACATCCGCTTCCACCGCCCCGGACAGGTTGTCTGGAGCCATATGCATTATGTATGTTATGCTCTGCGGATGACACTTGACGGAACAACACCGCCAGAGGACAGCTTCCAACCATTATTCATCAATCCATTTCTTGACCTGATCCCAGGATTCATGACTGCAACGGCGCCAGAACAATACACGCGCCTTCTGGATGAAATGCTGCGCCTCTCCATCAACCCGCAAACGGGTACAGATTTGCTTCTAAAAGCCAGGGGACTGGAACTGCTGTACCTGATGTTCAAAGACGCGAATCAGCTGTCGACCCTTGGTCCATCAGCACGAGTTACCGACACAGTCACCAGGGCGATGGATTTCATGGCCTCGCACTACAGTGATGCGATCCATCTTCCTGAGATTGCGGCTGCAGTCAACCTCAGCCCCTATCATTTTCACCGCCTTTTCACCCAGGCAGTCACCATGACACCTCTGACATACCTGACGCGCGTACGGATCGAACGGGCCCGCGAACTGCTTTTGACAACACAGATGCCCGTCAGTGAAATAGCCGCAGCCTGCGGCTTCGAGAACCCTTCATATTTTTCCCGGATTTTCCGAACCAATACCGGTCAGCCACCAGGCCTGTTCCGCCAGCACAGGCAGATCCTCTGAAGGGGTGATTGACCTTAATGACCAAAGTGGTTCAACTGGGCTTGACAGATCACTGGCCACCCGTGAAGATTAAGATAAGAAAACAACAAGGAGCAGCACAGTAAAAGGAGGCGCCCCCATGAGTGAACAAGAGAGAGAAAATGTCTGGATCACATCGCAGATGGGTCTGAGATTGCGCGCAGGCCGGGAAGCCAAAGGGATGACTCAGTCACAGCTGGCCCAAATGGTCAATGCGTCAGTGACTCAAATTGATCAATATGAGCACGGCGAACACGACATGGCCATGGAAAGGCTCTTTGACCTGGCCAGAATTCTGGAAATACCCGTTGCCGAGATTTTCGACGCCTGAGTCACTCCTGAAGTGACCGGGTCTTTTCCCGACAGATAAATCCGGATCTGATTGAAATGGAGCATGGCGATGATACAGCAGAACAAACGCGCACTGGCCGAGTCCTTATTATCCTTTATTGACCGGAGTCCGACAGCATGGCAGGCGGCTGCCAACCTGCAGGCCCATCTTATTGAAAACGGTTTCTCCCGTTATGATCATGGGACTGAGCTGAAGCCGGGTGACCGCAGATTTGTCGTCAACGGAGGTACAGCCGTGTTTGCCTTTGTCATCGGCGACAAACCGCTGCAACATGGTTTTCGCATGGTTGGTGCGCATAACGATGCGCCGGCTCTTGTGGTCAAGCCCAACAGCGTCATGGTCGGCGAAGGCTGCATCCGTCTCAATACGGAAGTTTACGGCGGTCCGATTCTGAACACCTGGTTTGACCGTCCGCTCTCCCTGGCCGGCCGTGTCGTTCTGAGCGGGGAAGATCCGTTAAATCCCGAAACCCGACTGGTCAACCTGCAAAAACCGCTGGTTGTCATCCCAAACGCAGCCATCCACATGAACCGGACAGTCAACGAAGGCAGTAAAATTGAACCTCAGAAAATGCTCCTTCCTGTTCTCGGTCTCGCGGGTCCAGATCCAGACAATCTATTGGAAAAAATCCTGGCCGACGCTCTGGCGGTCGATCGCCAGTCAATCGTCGATTATGACTTGTTCCTCTACGAGAACACGCCGGGCACGATTCTGGGACTGCAGGATGAACTGATCCTGGCGCCACGCTTGGATAATCTCGGACTCTCTTACGCCGCAGTGGTCTCATTGGCAGCATCTGTGCCTCAGGTCGGCATCAGCCTGGCCGCCTGCTTTGATCACGAGGAGGTCGGCAGCCATACGCGTCAAGGTGCGCACTCCATGTACCTGCGGGATCTGCTCGAACAAATTGTCCTGAGCCTGGGCGGTTCACGCCTCGATTTCCTTGGCAGTCTTGACCGGTCGTTTTTAATCTCGGCTGACCAGGCCCATGCCGTGCACCCGAATTTCAGTGAATATGCTGATGCCACGAATAAGCCCCGCATCAATGGCGGTCCTGTGATCAAGCGCGCGGCGAACCGCTCTTACACATCGGATGCCGATACCATTGCCGTGTTCAAAGCGCTGTGCCGCCAGGCGGACGTCCCCTGCCAGACATTTGTCAACCGCAGCGATTTGCGCGGCGGTTCGACAATCGGACCGATTTTCTCGCAAAACCTGCCGGTTCGGGCTGTCGATGTCGGCAATCCGATCTGGGCCATGCATTCTATCCGGGAAACCGGCGGCGTCGATGACCATGCCGCCATGCTGGCGGTCCTGACGTCATTTTTTACCTGAATGGATGAAGCGGTCAGTCAGCCTTTCCCGGCTGGAGGTTGTTTTCTGGCTGGAGGCTGTTTCCCGGCAGGAGACTGTTTTCCATAACCGCACGTTTTTGTGACAGGTCATTCAAGTGGACAGTCATGGCATTGAAGGCGAAATCAAGTTTTTCTTCGGCCATCACATCCATGATTTCCAGAAGGATCGATTCCTGCTCTTTGAGGTATTCCATAAAATCCACCGACTTGACGAAGCACTGGAAGAGGACATCAATTGAACTGGCGCTGAATTTTTCCAGGCAGATAATGGTGTTTTCCGGGTATAGCGTATCCCTTTGAGCCATCCGCTCTTTCAGCTTATCGGTGAGGCTGCGGATCTGATCGGGTGTGACGCCATATTCAAGGCCTATGGAAAAACGGATCCGCCGCTTGGCGATCCTGGACAGGTTGGTCACGGTATTATTGCTCAGCTTCGCGTTTGGTACCGTTATCAATGCCTGGGTGAAAGAACGGATTTTGGAACTGCGCAAGCCGATGTCCTCTACGATACCTTCCACATCCGGGCTGGAGATGACATCGCCGATCGCGAAAGAGTGGTCGGTCATGATGGTCAGACCAGCCAGCAGGTTGGAGAAAGTGTCCTGCGCCGCCAGGGACAGGGCAAGGCCGCCGATGCCGATGCCAGCCAACAGTCCGCTGATATCGAAGCCCCAAACCCTCAGAATCATGAAGACGGCGACAACGACCGCTGCGATCTGGATGGCCCGCCGATAGAAGGCGTGGATGGTAACCGTTGATTTTTTGCCATCGGTGCGGGCTTTTTCCGTCCTGATGCCCAGAAGTCCGGTTCCGATGCCGGCCAGTCCTACACACAGGGCAACGGCCTTAAGCGTCTCTATAACCTGTCCGATAAAAAGGCTCGTGCGCTCATTGAAGACAAGCAATCCTGACTGCAGGGCTAAACTCAGCCCGGTGATCATGACGATCAGCCGGATGGTCGGCGCCAGGGCGGCAGCAAGGACTTTTCCGGTTTCACCGGTTTTGCGGAATATCTTATTGCCGGTCAGTTCGCCAAGTTTACTGATCGCTTTTCTCAATGCCAGGGCGGCCAGGATGATGGCCAAAGCCAGCAGCCAGTTCCAGATCTGGTTGTCCAGAAGGCGATCAGCCAGGAATGTATCCTGCCAGAAGGATGGCAGCTGCACTGCTGCAGCTCGAAGGTTCAGGTCTGCTATCTGATTGGTTAATGGCAAGTTCACGCCTATCTCCTCATGTGCTGTCAGCCTGATGCCTTAAACATCCGGCAATTGGTGGTTTTCTACGAGCGCTCCGGCTGTCTGGGCCAGGCGCCCGGGCATGGTCTCCAGCACAGCATCAAGTTCTTCTTTGCTTTTCGCTTTGCCAATATCCTGTTTAAACTGTTCCAGGGCGGCAATAAAGTCCGTTTGCAGCGTATCCAGTGCATAGGTGGCGACAACCATGCGCGGATCGCGCAGACGCTCTGGAACAATGCGCCGATGCGCGACCGGAAGACCCAGGGTAATTGTTTCATTCAGGGTGGCAATATGTGTCTCCAGACCGAAGCGTCGGCCTATGTTTTCTGCAAAGATAGCAATCGAGTCGGTTTCGCCGTGAACCAGAAGAATTCTGGACGGCTTGTGCCGCATGGCTCCGATCCAGTTGATCAGCCCATCACAATCGGCATGTCCGGAAAAGCCTTCAACCGATTCGATACGTGCCTGTACCACTATTTCCTCACCGAACACGCGAACTTTTTTTGCGCCTTCAACGATCTGACGACCCAATGTCCCGTTAGCCTGGTAGCCGACAAACAGGATCGTCGATTCCGGGCGCCAGAGGTTGTGCTTGAGGTGATGCTTGATCCGGCCGGCATCGCACATCCCGCTGGCAGAAATGATAATCTTGCTGCTTCTGTCTTCGTTGAGCCATTTTGATTCATCGACACTTTGAGTAAAGTGCAGATCGGGAAAATCAAGCGGATTTTTGCCGTTGGCAATATATCGACGCGTCTCCTCATCATAGCAGTCTGTGTTGCGGCGGAAAACTTCTGTGGCAGAGGTTGCCAGCGGGCTGTCGATATAGACGGGCGTGCGCAGGAACTTTTCGCGCCGGCTTCTGAATTTCTCTTCCTGGCGGAAAAGCTCATAGATAATCTCCTGGGTACGCCCGACAGCAAAGGACGGAATGACAACATTGCCACCACCATCGATGGTCTCCGTGATGATGTTAACGAACCGTTCAACCTCGTCAGTCGCCTTGCGGTGTTTTCGATCGCCATAGGTCGATTCGATCACCAGGTAGTCTGCTCCGTCTATAATCGTTGGATCCCGCAGGATCGGCATGTCATTATTGCCCAGGTCTCCGGTAAACACAATCTTGCTGGTCTGCCCATCTTCTTTAATCCAGATCTCCAGGATGGCTGACCCTAGAATGTGTCCGGCGTCGCGGAACATGACGCGGATATTCTGCGTCGGGTTAAACGATACGTCGTATTTATAAGGGTTGAACAGGTTGCAGCTTTTTATGGCATCTTCCATCGTATAGAGCGGCTTCTCCTGGGATCGTCCGGCGCGGCGGGCCTTGCGATTCTGCCACTCCTGTTCTGTTTCCTGGATGTGTCCGGAATCCGGCAGCATAATCTTACACAAGTCAACTGTTGCCTTGGTGGCATAGATCGGTCCGCGATAACCATTTGTATGCAATTTCGGTATACGACCGCTGTGGTCAATGTGGGCATGTGTCAGCAGAACAAAGTCGATATCCTCAATTTCAAAAGGGAAAGGTGATCGGTTCAACTGTTCCTCCTGGGCCGATCCCTGAAACAGGCCGCAATCGACCAGAAATGAGGTTTCTTCCGTTTCAACGAGGTAGCATGATCCGGTAACCGTCTGTGCTGCCCCCAGAAATGTGATCTTCATGGTGTGCCTCCCGTAGCCTGATGTAGCCAATTATGGCGGACAGGGCAATGCCCTGGCGCTTCATTGCCATTATACCGTTATCTGGTTGAAATGTCAGTTTGGGTCGACCTGATAGTCGACCACAGCCGGGCCGCTGATCGTCAATCGGGTATATGGAGATGTCGGATAGACGACGCTGTTGCAGGCAAAAAGGCCGTCATCGGCAAAGAGCTCCAGCATGGACACATCAAAATAAGCCTGCATGGAGATCGGGCCGCCCTTGATCCGTTCCTGTCTGACGACCTGGTATTCTGGCCGGTCGTACCAGTCGGAAAATTGATGGTCTCCTGACACGCTCCGGTCAATGAAAAATTCATTGACGGCATTCAACCCGAATCTCAGTTGTTCGCCGTTGTCGTTTTCCAGGCGAATGGTGAACGGCCCATCGCTTTTTATAAACAGGCCAAAGGTTTCTTCTGACACGGGCATGCAAGTGGTGGTTGACCCGATGGTTTTCAACCGGTCGGTCAGCGATGCGCAAGGCAGGCAGGCCAGGCGCAGCCCCTGCGGTGTGTCCGCCAGGGTGACATTTCGCGGCAATGTCATAGCGCCGCGGAATGCACCGGTTGGGGTTTCATGGGCATAGACCCAGCTGCAGCCCCAGCCGATCAGGATCCGGTCAGGCGCATTATCGAAACTGATGGCTGCGTAGTTATCAAAACCGGGATCCAGCAGCAGCGTTTCTGCATCCATCTGGTCAGGTGTGAAGGTCAGTCCGTCAAACGATCCAATAAAGTACTGGGTGCAAGGACCGCCCGCCTCTTTGGACCGCCCCATGCTGAGGATGAGCACCCATTTATCACTGCCATCCGCCAACTGCAGGGGGAAGAGGTCCGGGCACTCCCAGACGCCCGGCAGCCTGTTGCCTTCCGGGCCGAACACGCCTGTCTTCTCCCAGGTTTTCATGTCCGATGAGCGATAAAAGTCAACATGGTCGCCGGCAGCCACCACACTGCTCCAGCCGCCGAGGACCGGGTTTGGGAAAGGTTTCGGATCACGGAAATCTTTGATCCCGTAAGTCGGAATCACCGGGTTGCCGGAATACTTGTGAAATACCACATGGTCCGTGCTCCAGGCGATGCTTTGCTGCTGCACGGCGCCGCTGTGACAGAACATCAGGACGATCGGTTTTTCGGTGCTGTCGGCCGCGGCGAATCCGGATGTGTTCTCATGGTCATACACAGCGCCGCCTGAGAAGATGGCGCCCAGCTCATCCGGTACCAGGGCAACCGGCAGATGCTCCCAGCTGATCAAATCGCGGCTGATGGCGTGTGCCCAGTGCATCGGTCCCCAGACGGTGCTGTAGGGGTGGTGCTGGGCGAACAGGTGATAAATGCCGTCTACGTAGACCAGACCGTTCGGGTCGTTGATCCAGCCGGAGGGCGGCGTGTAATGCCATTTGGGCCGGTAATTTCTCAGATTGTTATCAGTCTGCTGTTTCATCAAGCGCCTCCATGTATGTCAAGATCCAATTTGCGTTGTTGCTTGCCCTGCATGCAGTAGCGGTTGGCGCTGATGATCATGATTGGCGCCTTCTGGTCTTGTCGTCAAACAGATGGTCCTGCAGGACGGACACCTGCCCCTGAAGCTGCCTGAGCCTTTCAGCCGCAGCAGTCTGGTCCAGGCAGTCTTGTCCGGACGATTCGCCGATATACATTAGCATTGCGTCGCCTTCAGCACGGCAGAGTTGATCGTGCCGGGGGAAATAAGCGCGCAACAAGAACAGGGCGTACTGAACCAGACGGAAAGGGCCATGGACACGCACCACCTCGCCGGGCAAAGCTTCGACAGCCACACTGCGGCAGTCTTTGATGGCTCGCTTCACATCGGCCAGTTCTGTCGTATGGGAAAACACGATTGTAAAAAACCAGCCGAACAGCTTACCGGTCTCACAGCCGTGGGCGTCGGACACGCCGACAATGGGGATCTTCCTGCCGGCAGCCCGCTCCTCATGGTAGCGTGCCAGCTGCAGGTTGTTGGAATCTGTTTCAAACAGGTGATATCCGCCGAGTACCTCCAGAGCGTCATATGCCTGATCTTCCATCAGGCGGGTGGTCAGTGGCTCGTTGATGTAATAGCCCTGCCGATACTGGGAATTTGCGTTTATCCAGTAAGGGTGGCAGAAGATGCTCAATCCGCCTCCGGCAGCGACTTGCTCGAAGATCCAGCTGGTTGACGCATAAACAGCAGGATCGACATCTGACGGCAGCGGCAATTGGCCAGCAATCCGCTCCCGGATCGCCTGGCGGTACTCCTCAGAGTCGAAACGGTCGTTGATGCTCCTGGCGCCGCCGATGTGCACAATATGGACGGGATTGTCCGGGGCGTGGACTTCTTCACCGGTGTAGAAGGTCAGGTCAACCGGGACATCGGTAAAAGCAGCGATCGCTTCCAGAGACGGGGCGAACTGACGATGGTCCGTAACGGCCATGAAATCGAACCCGATGCAGCGACAGGCGGCCGCCACATGCTGCGGCGTGTCTTTGCCGTCTGAACGGATGGAATGCAGATGCAGATCGCCTTTCCAGGGGCGGCAGGCCAGAAGGTCCGACTCCAGCGCATACACTGCCAGGCAGGCCATGAGCAGTTCCTTACCGGCGGCGACGCTATAGAAGCGCAACTGGTATTCCTGCTCGCGCGGGAAGAACAACTCGGCTGTCAGGGTTTGTTCTGCTTCCTGAGCCACATAATTGACCAGCCTGTCACCGAGGGTCTGGTCGCCAGGATACTGCAGACCGACCAGTCGCAGCACACAGAGGTTCTTGCCCAGGTGCAGACAGCCTGCCCGGATCGCAAAGCCCTTTTCCGGATCTGCCTGGCCAGGGACAATCTGGATTGTCATCTGTGTGGTTTGCCCGGCGGCAACGACACACGGCTCAACCCGAAGGTAATCTTGGTAACGTGTTTCAACTGGCATATGACTCCCTCTACTGCCAGCCCAGGGCAAGTCCGGTTTCGTACATCGCCACGATGTTTTCCGGAGGGCTGACCGACTGGATATTGTGGCAGGGCGCCAGAATATAGCCGCCACCGGCACCGAGGATGCGGATGTTGTCAGCGACCTCCTGTTTGACTTCATCGACAGTGCCGAACGGCAGGGTATACTGGTTGTCCATGGCGCCATGGAAGATCACATGCCGGCCAAAGTCGCGTTTGAGGCCAGCGCGGTCCATACCCTTGCAGCGCCATTGAATCGGATTCAGAATATCGATCCCCAGGTCAATCATGTCGGGCAGGATTTTCCGGATAGCACCGTCATTGTGGTGGAAGACAAACGCGCCGGCCTGGTGTGCCAGGTCCGCCATGCGTTTCATCCGGGGCAGAAGGAAACGCCGGACCTGATCAGGCGAAAACATCAGATCCTCCTCCGATCCCATGTCCTCGGCGACATAGCTGTAGGTGACCTGTCCCGGAATCTGCTCATAGATCCGACAGGTCGTTTCATAAGCCAGATCAAACAATCGATCCAGGCAGTAATCGACGATCTCCGGATTGAGCACGAAGTCCATGAGCGCCTGTTCCTGGCCCCTGAGGTTTTTATAAATAAGCAGCGGTTCAGAGCCGCCGGCAGCGACCGGTGCGTGCTCTTTGCCGGTGATCTGGCAGGCGATTGCAGAAAAATCAAACCAATCGGCCTGCGGCCAGGTATAGCCCGCTTCTATTTCATCTACTGAAGTAAAGTCCGCCAGAGGATGTGTGACACATTCGTTGTACACCCCCTGACCATAGTCGACTAGCCGGTACTGACAGCCAAAATGATCGTGACCGGGCTTAATCGCCGGTCCGACATAAGTCGGGCTGACTCCGACGGGTTTATCAAGATGCAGCCTGGTCTCAAGTTCCTCCCGGGTAGAACAACCCAGATAACTTCTCAGTTTCTGGTCAGCCTCTGCAGTCGTCCAGTAATCCATGGGGATGCGGTCTGGCTTTTGACCATTCAGAACTGCCAGCCAGCGCTCCCTGGATGTCATCGTTTCCTGTGGCATCTTGATCCTCCCTCGTCTTTCAGATCTGATATTGCTTCAATTCATCGAGTCACATGTGTTATCGATTCAATCGTAGCAATTTGAGGATTTTAGTCAAGTCAATAATAATCTTAACAGTTACAATCGCCAAGAAGGTCAGGGCAAGTCAATGAACATCTGTTTTTTGAAAATGCCTTGCCAGGATAAGATAATGTTTCAGTTAACCTGTTGTATCCATCCTCACTGAGGTTATAATGAGGAAAACACCATCTGGAGGATCTTCGTATGCCACTTGTAGATATGTCACTGGATGCCCTGCACCAATATCAGGGGAAAAACCCACGCCCTGCTGATCATGATGAATACTGGACTGCTGCATTGCAGGAGATGAAAGCTGTCGATCCGCAGGTCGAACTGGTCCCGGCTGATTTCAAGGTACCCGGCGTCGCCTGCTACGACTTGTATTTCACCGGTGTGCGCGGCGCGCGCCTGCACGCCAAGTATCTGAAGCCCCTGACTTTCAGCGAGCCGCACCCGGCCGTCGTCCAGTTTCACGGCTATTCCGGCAATTGTGGCGCCTGGCAGGACAAACTGGCTTTTGTCGCCATGGGTTTTTCAGTCGCCGCACTCGACTGCCGCGGTCAGGGTGGCCAATCACAGGAAACGGGCGGCGTCCTGGGCACGACTTTCCGCGGACACATCGTCCGTGGTCTCGATGACAAACCGGAAAACCTGCTGATGCGCCATAACTATCTCGACACGGCCCAACTGGCCGGTATCATGATGGACATGCCCGAAGTAGATGCAAGCCGAGTGGCCGCCATGGGTGGATCCCAGGGTGGCGGACTGACCGTCGCCTGCGCGGCGCTCGAACCGCGGATCGCCTGCCTGGCGCCGCGCTGTCCATTCCTCAGTGACTACCGGCGCGTCTGGGAAATGGACCTCGCCAAAGACGCCTACGAAGAACTGCGTACCTTCTTCCGCCAGTTTGACCCGCTGCATGCTAAGGAAGACCTGTATTTCACGCGCCTGGGCTACATCGACATCCAGCACCTGGCTCACCGCATCCGGGGCAAAGTCCTCTGGGCAGCCGGCCTGATGGATACGATCTGTCCGCCCTCGACCCAGTTCGCAGCCTATAACAAGATCACATCACCCAAGGAGATGATGATCTACCCGGATTACGGACACGAGAACTACCCCGGTTTTGATGACCGGGCTTTCCAGTTCCTGTGCGATGTGTTGCTTGATTATCTCAACAGCCCTGAGTAGTCTATCTTCTGTCCCGCAAGCTTTTCACTGCTTTGTGCGGCATATTGTTGCAGTACGGCCTGGATGCGTCAGACTGTCCGGGTCGCATCGATCATGGAGCGGGAATATTCGGTCATGGTCATGTCGTTGCGCTGCCTGAACAGCCTGGAAAAATAGTGCGGGTTGTCATGGCCAAGGCTGGCGGCAATCTGGCTGAAATTCAAGTCGCCTTCCTGGATCATGCGCCTGGCTTCATCCATCTTGAGACCGATGAACCAGTCGATGATGCTGCTGCCGGTTTCCATTTTAAAAAGCTTCTTCATCTGGGCCACGCTGTAACCATTTGCCCGGGCAATCTGAGTTAGCGTCAGTTTTTCGTGGACATGCTCTTCCAGATACACCTTGATGTTCGCAACCAGCTGGCGGTTGCTTTTAAGCAGCGCATACGATTCTGCCCGCTGCTGGATCCTGACCGAATGGCTTTGCCTGTAAAGCATGATCAGCACCTGTTCCAGGCTGCTCTGGATCAGCTGGGCTGCGCCGAACATCATACCGGGTTTGTCCAGTGCTACGGTGTCCTGCTTTTCATCGGGAAGCAGGTTTCCGCCCGCTTCCCGGACAGCGGCCTGCAGTGCTTCCCGTGCCCGGCCATCCAGTGACAAGATCTTGTGGGTGAACCATTGCATTTTTTCACTGTCGCTCGTGAAAGCACAGACCACAAAATTTGCCGGTGTCTGGCCACATGCGTGAACCGCATGGAACTCACCTGGGCAGTGAAACGCCAGTTCGCCGGCCTTGAGCACATATTGCTGTTTTCCTGCGGTGATCAGCATCTGCCCCTTGTCAATGTAGATGAATTCCCAGAAATCATGTGTTTCACCAGTAAAACAATAATTGCGCGGACTTTTAAAATAGAACAGGCTGATCAGTTCCGTTATGGCCAGCTCTTTATGAAAAAGGTGGTGGCGATAGAAAACCTCCACATCCAGATCCTCCCGGGTTGTGTCTCTGATCATTACTTTATCTGCCTTGCCTTTGGCCTGGTGACAATACCCCAGATCAGCTTACTGCACTATCTGTGACAGGTCAAGCGGATACGTCATGTCCTGTAGCTGATTATGCACAAACGATCCCACTTACTTTATTTTATCTGTTCCTGATCCGGCCTAAAATAATCATGTAGGTATTATCGGCGTTTATCTTCACAGTTTACGCGATGCTGCATGTGCTATGAGAAAGGCGGACGATCCATGAAAAAAGGAATCAGTATCTGGTCTTTTACCGGCCAACCCCTGGAAACATGTTTTCAAATGGCCAAATCATATGGTTATGATGGAGTTGAGGTCGCGTTGGCAGAAACCGGCGAAATCAACTTGTCATCAACAGAATCGAATATGGCTGCGGTCAAGGCAGCAGCCAGCCGTCAGGGCATCAAGCTCTTCAGCGTTGCCAGCGGATTGTACTGGACGTATTCGTTATCGTCTGATCTGCGTGAAGAACGCGAGAAAGCGAAATCCATTGTCATTCAGCAACTCAAGGTCGCTGCCTGGCTGGGTTGTGACACCATCCTGGTCATCCCGGGCAGTGTCAAGTGCGGTTTTTCAGACAATGCGCCTATTGTCCCGTACGATGTCGTGTATGACCGTGCCCTTGAGGCACTTAAGGAGCTGGCACCTGTCGCGGAAGACCTGGGCGTGGCCATCGGACTGGAGAATGTTTGGAACCAGTTCCTGATGTCACCGCTGGAGATGCGCGGCCTGATCGACCAGATCGGCAGTACGGCGGTCGGCGCCTACTTCGATGCCGGCAATGTCCAGGCATTTGGTTACCCGGAACAGTGGGTCAGGATTCTGGGCAGCCGCATCCGCAAGGTGCACATCAAGGACTTCCGCTCAGCTGCCGCCGGTCTGGCCGGCTTTGTCGATCTGCTAGCCGGCGATGTCAATTTCCCCGCCGTCATGGCCGCACTCAGTGAAATCGGCTATGACG
>JAWSUP010000026.1:0-18116 GCA_033549405.1 Bacillota bacterium
CGGTTTGACCGTCTGATGCAGGATTTGGTTGCCGTTTCAATCTCAGTCTGTTCATGGACAGCCGACACAACCGCTGTCTGGGCAAAGGCGGTTGTAACATCACAGGGCATTCGCTCGTCCCCTTCAGCAGCAGCGATCAGCGCATCAACCTTTTCAGCGACGGGGTCGGCGCTGGTAATCGGCCCGTAATCAACCGTCACCTCGCTTTGGTCGCCAATATGGCGTATGCCGATCATGTGGCCATCACGCGTCAGCAATCGCCCTTCTGTGTACTGGTAATCGAGATCAGGTCCAAGCTGGTTTTCAGGGCAGTGGGAGACAGCGATGGCCAATTTTGCGGTTCGGCCGCCAGGCAAATCCTTTTCCATGCAGACCAGTGCAGTATCAAACGTCTCGATGGTGTAGGCGCGCATCAGCCTGGCTTCGATTCGTTCCGGGATTGCCGCGTCATAAACGCCTTCACCCAAGAAAAAGAGCATATTGTGCAGGTAGTGCGCCGTTGCGTTATTGAGAACACTGTCAAAGACAGGTCTGCCATCATCGGCGTATAGCCGTCCAGCCCATTTGTTGCGACTGAAATATGCCTGGCTGCGCGGCCAGTAGACTCTGGTTCGCAAACTGACCGGATCACCGTACAACCCGGAGCGAATGTCATTTCTAGCCTGCTGGATGGCCAGGCTGTAAGACCACTGGTAGCCGATGCCGACCTGCCGGCCGGACACTTTTTGTGCCTCTATTAGTTCAAGCCCCTGCTGACGTGTAGCGCACAGCGGCTTTTCACAAAGAACATGGGCGCCATGGTCAAGCGCCATCATGATCTGCTCAGCGTGGTACTGGATCGGACTGGATAGAATGACCAGGTCGGCTGGATTACGGGTCAGGCATTCACCGAGATCCGCATAGATCGGCCGGTCGGCGACCAGAGGATAATCAGGGCTGTTTTCAGCACCTGGATCGACCAGTGCAATCATCCGGATGCGACCTTCTTTTTCGCGGCGCAGCAAAGACCGGACATAGTTTGATCCATACCCGCCGATCCCCGCCAGTACAATATTAATGTTTGGTCCCATAGTGCACTCCTCACTTGATTGCCACAACCAGATGACACCAGGCAAATCTGTCGGGAAAAAATGCTCAAAAACTCATCAATTGCGTGGTACCCGCGGCTTCATGCTGTTCAATCTGACGCTTCGAACTGCCTCAGCCAGTTCCGGTTGATCAGGCTGTTTTCCAGAAGCGGCGGGCAATGAGTCTCTATGCTCATCGTTACCGGATCAGACGCAAGCATCGCCGGCAGCAGTTCAGTCCAGCCTACCTGCCCTTCTCCCAATCTGCACCAGCGATGCATCTGACCGACAACAACGACATCCTTGAGATGGATGTTGGCGATGAAAGCGCGGAGATTTTTCCAAGTGGTCAACGCATCGTGACCGCCTGCGTCAACATAATTTGCAGCATCCCAGTTAAGACGCAATCCGGCATCATGAAGGTCAGTCAGTAACCGTTTAATTGCCGTCTCTGTATCAGCCCACCAGTTCTTCTCATTTTCAATACACAGTGTCATGCCGCGTGCAGCTGCATCTGTGCTCATCGATCCCAGCGTATCTCTGATTTGATCATAAATTGCTTTATCATCCTTGCTGTCTCTTCTGACGGAGAATGTGATGATCCGCTTGACATCAAGTTGTTCCGCAAGTTCCAGTGTCCGCCTGAACCGATCAGCCTGCTGTTCAGCTTCCGGTTCATGCCACGAGCACTTCCAGGTACCTGGCGACAACGCGCTGACCGTCAGGCCGGTTTCCTTCAGGGCTTCTTTAATCCTGTTGACTTCATCTGGTTCAATATCCGGGATGCGGCGCCCTTTGCCGATGCCGCGCAGTTCGATGGTTTTCAGACCCCATTCAGCCGCAATATGGATCGCTTCAACCGGATCAGCCAGAAGCTCGTCTGTCACAATTCCCCAGGAACACACCTTAATCGCCTCCATTCGTGTTATTCATGCTTTTCCGCCAGACGCGCCAGACTTGCTCAAATGCCTCGTCAGGGTGAGGCACTGACCTGACCGATCGCCAGGTCAGTTCGACTGGCCCGGCAGGATTCTGCTTGTCCAGAAGTCCGATCTCCTGGATCTGGTCCGCCAGTAATGGCCCGTCAGTCCGACTTCGGAAAAAATCCGGCAAACCAGGATATGGCGACGCACCGCCTGTTTCCAAGTACAGCGCCGACCCGCGGCTGCCGCCGCCCTTTGCGGCATAATCGATCATAGCTTCAACCAGGAAGCGCTGGATGATCAGCAGTTCACGGTACCGCCAGGCCAGTGACAGGTGGCTGGAATCCGGCATTTGCATGAAAATCGAACTGTCTTCCCAGTTTCGCAGGATGGCTTTGAGCAGTTCGGGTAACCGGTCAACAGAACGAAAAGGACCGGCCAGCCTGCTCATGCGCTCAGTCGCCGTCTGCCAGCACTGCAGCAGCCGATCATGCAACTGCTCACCCCGATCAGACAGGGCTTCATCAGGTATAACAGCCTCAGTATGTTGTCGAAAGGTGAGCCTGCTTTTGATTTGCCCGATCAGCGCATCTGTCAACGGCGCCGACAGATCGCGCTGGTCATCTGACATCTCCCGCTCAAGGACGCGCCTGAGGCGGGTCGCAACTCGAAAAGCCCCGACCTGGCCGCTGTTGAGCGCGCTGCCGCCCGGCCGATAGATACCATGGGTACCGCAGACCTCGCCGATCGGGTACAGTCCGTGGACATTGCTTTCCCAGTCCGAATTGACTGCGAGCCCGCCATTGTGATGCTGAGCGCATAGACGGATTTCCAGCGGTTCGCAGGACAGGTCGATGCCATGCGACCGGTAAAAGGCAAAGGCTGGTTCATTCATCTGGCGAAGCCGTTGCCATGGTCTTTCTGCAGTCGCACCTGTCCTTGTCAGGTATTCTGCTGTTTCCCGTCCCAGGCTGGCCAGTTCGAACGACCGGCCTCCGGGATTGCTGCGAAAATCAAGAAACACGCGCCGGTTCAGCAACACTGTTTCTCGATAGACCAAAAGGTCGATCAATGACGATCCGCTCAGTTTACGCACATCAAACGGCCATTGATAACCTTTGCGGAAAATCAGGTCAAGCCGCAGTGTCTCATCTTTGATCCATTCCTCCAGAAAGTCTCGAGGTTCACCGCCGGTCTGATCTGTTGAAAGATAACGTGGAAGCACTTGCTGATAACTGCCCGATACATTCCAGCGCGGCGCAATTGATGCCAGGCCGTACTGCCATTCGGTCAGATTGACTGCACGGGCGCCGACTGCCAGTGCCAGTCCGGTCCCGCCCAACTGGCTCCCCGGATAAACCGTATCGGCATAAACCATGGCTGGTCCGCCCACGGCAAAGACTACGTACCGGCTCAGGACAACCGTGTAGCGCGGGTGAACGTTCATCTGGCTGTGCTGCCCGGAGACATCGAGACACAGGACGCCCGCCATGCAGTTTTTCTCCGGGTCAGTCAGCAGACTGATGACCTGCTGGTTGTCAAACAGCTGAACCCCGGCAACGCCCAGCGCGCTTTCCAGACACTCAACCATCAGGCGCGATGTCAGCGGTCCAGCAGAAGACGCCCGGCTGAGCGGGTCGTGATCCGTTTTGTAACCGACAGTCTCTCCATAGGCATTGCGCGGAAACGGGACTCCTTTTTCACAAAGCCAGTGAAAGCAGGAAGCCGAAAGTGCCGCCTCGATGCGGGCGAGGTCACCGTCCATGCAGCCGCCGGCAAACAGCGTTTCAGCCATCTGTCCGACTGAATCAGGTTCGTCGCCGGCCAGAGTCAGTTTATAGTATGTCTGTTTGTCAGATCCTGTATTGCGGGATGTGCCAGACAGGCGATCCTCAGACAGCAGCAAAATATCCGCTACACCAGCTTCGTGCAGGCGTAAAGCTGCAGCCAGGCCGGCTGCACCGGTACCGACTACCAGCACAGAACAGTGATGGGTTGCGACAACGACCCCGTCGACCGTTATGTTTTGACCATTTAAAATATCAAGAGGCTTCATAACTCATCTCCTGCCCTTTCTGCCTTGCCGTTAAGACTACAGCCACTCAAGCGCTACAACCGCCTGATATGAAAACCGCCGTCGATATGCAGACAATCACCCGTCGCATATGTCAAAGCACCTGATGCCAATAACGCTACCGCTGAAGCTACATCGTCCGGTTGCCCCCAGCGGCGCATCGGAAAGACACCTTGCTCGATCATCTGATCGTACTTATGCTGTACCTGGGCTGTCATATCTGTCTGGATGATGCCCGGGCGAACCTCGAAAACCGGAATTGCCTCTTCGGCCAGGCGCGCTGCCAGAATCTGGGTCAGCATGGAGATCCCCGACTTGGACAGGCAGTATTCCGCCCGATTGAGCGATACTGTGTTGGCTGATACAGAGCTGATGGAAATGATCGTGCCGCGGAGGCCATTCTGCCGCACCGGCTGGCGCAGCATTTGCCGGGCGACCAGCTGAGACAAAAATACCGGTCCTTTCAGGTTGATGTTCATGACCCGGTCATAGCTAGCCTCGCTCATTTCCAGAACATCAGCCCGTTCTAAAGGCGCTACCCCGGCATTGTTGACCAGGCAGTCGACGCGATCCCAGACAGCCAGCGTTTCTGCCAGAAAGCGGATCCGGTCAGCCTGGTCACCCAGGTTGCCCTGGCAATAGTGAACAGGCCCGGTCTGTCGCAACTGCTGCAGGGTTTGTTCAATCTGTTCTGCGGGTTTCGTGCCTAGTATAGACACGCAAAACCCGTCTGCCAGCAGGCGCCGGCTGACAGCCAGGCCGATGCCGCGACTGCCGCCGCTGACCATGGCCACTTTCAGTTGTTCTTGAACGGTTGATTCTTTGTGCATAACCAGTTCCTTTCCTGCATTGACCATTGATCCGGTCTCAGGCGCAGCACCGATCTCAGGCTGTTTCTCCAATCCTTGGGATTGAAGACGATCTCAGGCGGTTTCACCGATGAACAGTTCGCTGGGCAATAACACAGGTTCAAACAGCAAATCTTTACTCTTCGCCTGTCCGGCCATCTGTTTATCGCTGAGGATTGCTTCGATCAGACGGTTGCAGGCGAGACGGCCGATCTCCTGCAAGGGTTGGCGAATACAGGTGATAGCCGGCGTGCACACGGAGCTGATGCCCATGTTGTCAACGCCGATTACTGCGATCTGGACTGGTACTGGCACTTGTTCCAGGTACAGCGTGCGCATGACGCCAAGCGCCTGCATGTCAGATGCAGCAAAGATGCTGTCAATGGGCGGACCGCCGGCAGCCAGCAGCTTTTTTGTGACAGAACAGCCATCCTCGTCCGGCGCGCTGCTGTCGATAACCTGGATCTGGTCAGGCAAGATGCCTGCACCTGCCAATGTGGCAATAAATCCGTTCAAACGATCGCGATGAAGTGACAGTGACTGGTCTCCGACCAGAATCGCCGGCCGTTTACAGCCAATAACCAGCAGCCGCTCGGCGGCCAGGCGGCCAACCATAAACTGATCAACACAGACACAAGGGTGCTTATTTGTCTGCCGTCGAACCAGTTGACAGACGGGCAGCTGTTCCATGTCCCAATCGGCAGGCGATGCCGACCCGCGGCAGGCGGTAGCGACCAGAATGCCGGCTGCGCCATTCTGAACGAGCAGGTTTGCCAGCATGGCTTCCTTCTCAGCATCCTCATGTGAGTGAGCCAGATAAACCTGGAACCCGTGACGCACCGCTTCTGTTTCGGCACCAAGGGCAACGGCCGGGAAAACCGGATTGGTGATATCCGGTACGATCAGCCCGATGGTTTTGCTGCTGCCTTCCTTGAGGCTGCGTGCCAGAAAATTTGGTCTGTAACCCAGCCGTTTTGTTTCGCGGCGGACGCGCTGAAGTGTTTGTGCATCGACAGGGATTTTACCGCTCAAAGCGCGGGAGACCGTGCTGGCAGATACGCCGGCAGCCCGGGCGACATCCTTGATTGTCACTGTACGTACAGATCGCCGGCTGTTTGCCATTACACCTGATGCCATGGCATCAGCATGCAGAGCACCACTTTTCACAGCACCTGTTTGCAAAGTGTCAGTTTCCAAAGGCAGGTCAGACATGTTCTGCCACCGCCGTACCGGTCAGCGGCGCTTTTCCGGAACGGCCCTGCCTGTATATCGGCAGATAGGTCGATCCATCGCGGATGACACAACCGGACTGACCGCCATCTCTCATAATTTCAGAACATTTGCCGCAGGCCAGACAACACTTCTGCTCTTCCATCTGTCCGGTCGTCAGCAGATCGCGGGCAAAATCCGGATAGGCAAAAGCCTGGCGGCCGAAACCGGCAAGATCACACCAACCGTCATGAATCAGACCAGCTGCAGCCTGGCCGGCAAACTGGTGCAGCCAGCTCAGTCCTGATGCGATCAGACGGACCGGAACTGCTGCAGCACTACCCTTATCGGACAGCAAGGCATTCCGGATTTCGCGGCATGCCATCAGCAGCTTGACCGTGTGGTACAACTGATGTTGCGGCGGCTGGTAAGGACCGGTATCGTATGGCCTGTTCACATGAGGATTATAGTAAGGATTACCACCTGTAATATTGAGCAGCGAAACACCTGCGCCACTTAGCTGTCTGGCAAGCCAGACTGTTTCTGTCAAGTCGGGAATATGATGATCATCGGGTTGGACTCCCCAGCCATGAGGATAGGGTATTTCATCGTAGGCATTCAGGCGAACTGCGATGTCAAGGGGGACTGCCGCCCTGACAGCTCTGACAATATCTAATAAAAGCCTGGTGCGATTCTCGAGCTTGCCGCCATATCTGCCCGGTCGTGTATGCGCCGAAAGCAGTTCATTGATCAGGTAGCGATGGCATGCCTTGATATCCACAGCGTCAAATCCGGCAGCATAGGCCAGTTCAGCAGCCCTGACATAAGCAGGCACCAGTCCGGCCAGCTGTTCATCACTGAGGATGACAGCCTGTTGTCCAGGTTTGTCCAGCCAAGGATTGGCGGTTGCGATCTGTGGTTCCGGTATGTCGGTCGGGCGAGAATAGCGGCCGCTGTGTGTCAATTGCAGAACTTTATAGGGTTTTATGCCTGATTCACGATCGATCAGGCTGACGAGAGACCGGTAATCAGGCAAATTCTGATCGTGCAGCCACAACTGGCGTGGATTCGCCCGCCCATTCGCGACCACTGCCGTCGCTTCAACCCAAATCAGGCCGGCGCCTCCGGATGCAAAACGCTGATATCGCCTGAGCGTCAAGGAATCCGGACTGCCCCCGGTTGTTCCGTCACAGCCCTCCATGGGCTGCACGGCAAGGCGATTGGGTGCAACCCCTTTGCCGATCGGAACTGGCTCGGACAGCACCGCTGTATCGGTCATTAATGGCAGCTCTAAACCACAGGTTTTCAAATCGTCAGCCAGATCAGCCAGGCTATGGTAATCAAAGCGACGATGGGGCTTATCTTGAATTTCTTTCATGAGGATTTCCTTTCAGCAAGGTCTGCCAGGTCGTCATATCCTATCAACCGGCATGATACCAATAAGTGCCGGCGAGGCCTGTCCCGGAGCCGCCAGAGTCAGTTTAGCACAAGCAGTTTTCAGATGCAATCGATTGCACAAACGATTGCATAAATAATCCAGCGTATCCATCTCAACTTGCTTCCAACTCGTCCTTCTCCTTATTCATGTTATTCATGCGTGAAACTGCATTTCAGACATGCTGCATTATTTGTGGTATGCTTCTTAGTAGCTGTCAATCCTGATTTATCATATCAACAGGCGGTGTCTTATGAGGCAGAAAGCAGAACCCGAACATGAATCGCTTAAAAATGCATTGACAGAAATGCCTGCCGATCAGCTGGCATTGCCGCATCTGCTGATCCATCCGGCTGACCACGTTGTGGTTCTGCTTGAGGATTCGGCTGATGGGATTCCGGCAGGTCACAAAATCGCACGGCAGAAAATCAAATGCGGCGAAACCATTTTCAAATATGGCAGTCCGATCGGCCATGCCATCCGTGACATAGCGCCCGGGGAATGGGTGCACAGCCATAACCTGGCAACCAGTCTTTCCGCAAACTGGCAGCCCGAACCGATCACAGAACAACAAGAACAGGACGCACAGGTGATTCCGGCAAAGTCAGATGCCATGCCTGCTGATGATGAACCTGATGTTTTTTTCGGCTACCGCCGGGCAGACGGACAGGTTGGCATCCGCAATGAGATCTGGATCTTGCCGACCGTGGGCTGTGTCAACGTTACAGCTGAGAAACTCACAGCCTTTGGCCAGGCGCAGATCGATGCCGGATACTGGCCCGGTATCGATGGCGTGCAGGCGTTAACTCACCCTTTTGGCTGTTCTCAGCTGGGTGATGATCATGAACAAACTGTGCGTCTGCTGGCCAGCCTGGTCCATCATCCGAACGCCGCAGCCGTTCTGGTCGTCAGTCTGGGTTGTGAAAACAACCAGGTCGAATCGTTCCAGAAAGCTATAGGCACCTATGATGATGAGCGCGTCGCTTTCATGATTGTCCAGGAAGTGGCCGAAGAATTAGCCCATGGTCAGATGCTTATGGCCAAACTAGCGGAGCAGGCAGGTCGGGACCGCCGCACAGCCTGTCCGCTGGCGGATCTGGTCATCGGCCTGAAGTGTGGCGGATCAGATGCGCTGTCCGGCATAACAGCCAATCCATTACTGGGTCTGCTGACGGACCGGGTCATCGCAAACGGCGGCAGCGCCCTGCTGACCGAGATTCCCGAATTTTTCGGTGCCGAACAGGTGCTGCTGGAGCGAACGCCAGACAGGGCTGCCCGCCAGGCCTTTATCCAGTTAATCGATGATTTCCGGCATTATTATGAAGCTCATGGCGTTCCGGTCTATGAAAACCCGTCTCCAGGCAATAAAGCCGGCGGAATCACAACACTCGAAGAGAAGTCACTGGGATGCATCCAGAAAGCAGGCACGCAGCCTGTCACCGCGATTGTCCGTTATGGCTGTCGCCGGCATGAACGCGGCTTGTCGATCGTCGAAGGGCCCGGCAACGATCTGGTGGCCATCACGGCTTTGGCAGCCGCAGGAGCCCAGCTGATCCTCTTCACAACCGGACGGGGCAATCCGCTCGGGAGTCCTGTTCCGACTTTAAAGATCGCATCAAACAGCGAACTGGCCAATAAAAAACCGCACTGGATCGATTTCGACGCGGGTCCCGCCCTGTCAGGCCAGGCAGCCTTCCAGGTACTGTGCCGAGAATTGCTCAATCTGGTCTGTCGGACTGCTTCCGGCCAGTACCAGGCGCGTAATGAAACCAGTGGGTACCGATCGATCGCCATTTTCAAAAATGGCGTGACCTTATGATACAATAATGAAGCGTTCCCGATTGGCGCGGTATGATTTGTCCCGCCATTGGAACACAAAAAGATATCAATGAAAGCGATAGATAACAACGAAAGCGAGGCGCTCCTGATGAAACCTTTCATGGACAATGATTTTCTGCTCAACTCCGAAACAGCCCGGACTCTCTATCACGAATATGCGGCCAAACTGCCTATCTGTGATTTCCATTGCCACATCGACGCAGCTGTCCTGTCGGCTAATCAGCCATTTCGCGATCTGGCTGAAGCCTGGCTTGGCGGTGACCACTACAAATGGCGTGCCATGCGCCTGGCCGGCGTTCCCGAGCGCTGCATCACCGGGGACGCCGATCCAGAAGAAAAATTCACAGCCTGGTCCCGTGTTCTGCCCGATCTGATCGGCAATCCGCTTTACCAGTGGACCCATCTCGAGCTGCAACGGTATTTTGGTGTTGACCAGCCCCTCAACCCATCTAGCGCGCCGGCCATCTGGAAGAAAGTCAATGAATGTCTGGCAAAACCCGACTACTACCCGATCCAACTGCTCAAGCAGATGAATGTCCGGATTCTCTGCACCACTGATGATCCTGTCTCTCCTCTGGCTGATCACGCCCGGCTCAAAGGGCAGACTGGTGACTTAAATATCGTCCCGGCCAGCCGTCCGGATCGTTTTACACGCCTTCTCAATCCGGACTATCCCGGCATTGTCGCGGAACTGGCAGCCGTACTGCAGCCAGCCGGTCAGTCCATCGCAACGCTGGATGAACTGGCAGCAGCCCTGCGCCAACGCGCGCAATACTTTCACAGCCAGGGATGCCGCCTGTCCGACCATGCCCTCGATTCGATGCCGATACAGCCTGAAAACCGGGCCTCTGCCGATCAGCTGTTTCGCAAACGTCTGTCCGGCCAGGTACTGACGCCTGTTGAAGTAGCCCAAGTCCAGTTTGTTATCCTGACGGATCTTGCGGCCATCTACCACGAATTGGGCTGGACCATGCAACTGCATATCGGCGCATTGCGCAACACCAGCCGGCAATACTTTGATCTGCTCGGACCTGACACCGGTTTTGACGCCGTCTCCGATCAGCCCATCGCCCGGCAACTGGTGCAGTTTTTGGATGCCTGCCAGCAGAATGACCAGCTGCCCAGGACACTACTCTATTCGCTCAACGCCAATGACAATATGACACTCGGAACCATTGGCAGCACCTTTGCCCGGAACGGCGAGCCGGCATGGGTCACCCAGGGTCCCGCCTGGTGGTTCCATGACCAAAAAGACGGCATGGAACTGCACATGCAGCAATATAGCCAAGTCGGCGTTCTGGCCAATTTTGTCGGGATGTCGACCGATTCGCGCAGCCTGCTGTCCTACACGCGTCATGAATACTTCCGGCGCATTTTCTGTAACCAGCTCGGAAACTGGGTTGAAAACGGCGAATACCCGGCTGACTGGCATGCCTTGTCCAATCTGGTCGAACGGGTTTGCTGGAAAAACGCAGCCAGACTGTTCGAATGACATTGACAACACCAGACCTTTGAACTTGATAATAAAATCCGCAAAAAGCCTGGATCAGACAATCTATCCAGGCTTTTTGCATAGCAAACGCAATGCCAAGTGATCCTCAGCGTATGACGACCTTCTGGAACCACTCATCGCGCTGAACGCGGCGGACAAAGAAAATCGAGCGGGCCGTCCAATCGACATACATGGCGATCCAGACGCCTATTACGCCCCAGGGCAGGATCACGGCGAAGATATAACCAAGCAGGATCCGCAAAAACCACATGCTGGCGATCGATACAACCATGGTGTAGCGGATGTCGCCGGCGCCTCGCAGACCGGCCGGTGTAATAAATGACGTGGACCAGATAAACGGCTGCACGATCAAGGAAGTCAGGATGATCAGGGACACCAGGCTCGTGATCTCCTCATCTTGTGTATAGAGGCTGATGACGCCATCCTTAGCGATCAGCATGATCAGGCTGATCAGGCCCATCGCGGCAGAAGCGGCCAGAATCAGGAAATTGAGCTGTTTTCTGGCCTCCTTGAGACGGCCGGCTCCAATCTGCTGTCCGACCAGCGTGGTTGCCGCAATGGCCAGCGCATTACCCGGAACCATCAGGAGCGTATTGACCGACACTGAAATGGTATTGGCAGCAAGGGCGATGGTACCCAGGCGCACGATATAGGTCTGCGTAATCAGGCGGCCGCCTTGAAACATCAGCTGCTCGGCACCGGCAGGAATACCCAGGTTAAATATGCAGCCCAGTATTTCCTTCTGCGGCCGAAACAAGCGCCAGTTGGTCAATTTGATCCGCTTGCTGCCGCGGAACAAGGGCATCAGCACCATAATCATGCCGATAGTCCTCGCAGCAGTCAGGCCGATCGCCGCACCGCGGACACCAAAGGATGGCGTGTTGATCAGCCATGAACCGATCTGAAGATTGATACCGTAGATCAGCGAGTAGCTGAGCACGACATTAAAGAAATTCATCGTGATGGATATGATCATGGGTGTTCGCGTATCGCCAGAACCGCGCAGGATTCCGAACGAGACACTGATCATGGCGATAGGAATATAGGACCAGAGCCCAATTGACAAATAGTCGATGGCGTTTTTCAGGACAATCGGTTCTGCATCGCCGTACAGAGCTGTGATCAACGGCACCTTCAATATGAGTATGAGCAGGGCAATCAATGTAGCGATGAGAAAATTGGACAACAATGCCTGGGCCGCGGTCTGATTCGCCTTTATGTGGTCCTTCTGCCCGGTGTATTGGGCTACGACCACCGTACCGCCGATCGACAAGGCGCCGAACAAAGCAATCATGATGTTGCTGATGGTGTCGATCATGCCGATTGCAGAGATCGCCTCTTTGCCCATATTTGACGCCAGCATGGTATTGACAACACCCATGATGACGATGAAAAACTGCTCGACCAGGACCGGCAGGGATAAATTTCCTACGGTCTTGGCCAGTCGTTTAATCTCCTTTTTTTGCTCCACTTCCGACCTCCGAGCCAGCTGACAAATCTGTCGGCCAGCCGTTACGAACCATGCTGCTGGTTTTCTGTTCGATTATAACATGAACAGGTGGTAAAAAAACTGAGCTGATCAGCAGGAGCAGACAGCTGAACCGACGCCGGCAATCCGGGTTTACAGGCGTGCCTGGTTCAGCCCGATCATGCTATAATTAAACATACGGATAACGTGACCGAAAGCGGGTGGCCAGTTTGAATCCTGTTGACTTAATCATAAAGAAAAGAGATGGCGGCTTCCTCACTGATAAAGAAATGCAGTTTTTTATTGATGGTGCTGCACATGACAGCTGGCCGGACTACCAGTTGTCTGCGATGTTGATGGCTCTTTTTTTGCGCGGCATGACACCTGCGGAGACAGCTGCAATGACCCTGGCGATGGCTTCTTCCGGTGACCAGTTCGACCTTTCGGCCATACCGGGAATCAAGGTTGACAAGCACAGCACCGGCGGCGTCGCCGACACGACAACTCTTGTTCTTGTACCGCTGGTCGCCGCATGTGGTGTGCCAACCGTCAAGATATCAGGCCGTGGCCTGGGCTTTACCGGCGGCACGATCGATAAACTGGAATCAATACCTGGCTTCCGTGTTTCCATCGATGCCTGTGAAGCCATCGAACTGGTCCGCCGGAGCGGCCTGGTCGTGATGGCGCAGACAGATCGCCTGACCCCAGCGGACAAGAAACTATACGCGTTGCGCGATGTCACCGGAACGGTCGACAGCATCCCCCTGATCGCTGCCAGCATCATGAGCAAGAAAATTGCCGCCGGTGCCGACGCCATCGTGCTGGATGTCAAATGCGGCAACGGCGCATTCATGCGTGATGCTGACCAGGCCCGAGAACTGGCAGTGGCGATGGTCGAGATCGGCCGGCAAGTCGGCCTGCGTGTCGTTGCCGTCATCAGCAGTATGGAGCAGCCGCTTGGCAATTACATCGGCAATACGCTTGAAGTCTTCGAGGCGATCGACGTCCTGAAGGGGCAAACTGGCGGTGACCTGCTGGAATTAGCTTATGTTCTCGGTGCGGAAATGCTGATGGCAGCTCAGGCAGCTCCAGACCTCAACCAGGCCCGGCAGATGCTCGAAAAAGCGCTTGCCAACGGCGCGGGTCTGGCCAAATTTGCCGATCTGATCAAAGGCCAGGGCGGTGATCCGCGGATCATTGACAGTCCCGACCTCTTGCCTCAGCCAGCTTACCGGCGAACCGTACAGGCGACACAGAGCGGATACCTGACCGCCATCGACACAGCCAGACTGGGGCGGCTGTTTGTCGAACTGGGCGGCGGCCGCAAAACAAAAACTGATCCGATCGATTACACGGCCGGTATGGTCCTGCTAACCCGGCTTGGCCAGCGCGTGCACAAGGGTGATCCGCTGGTGCATATCCAGGCAACTGATGCTGCCAAGGTTGACCTGGTCGCGGCTGAACTGCCGTCTGTTTTTAAGATCGCAGATGAACCTGTCGCCGCGGCGCCACTGATCATCGACATTATCCGCAGTGATGATCTGAGTAACGCACCGGAAGACTATCCAGGTGACGCGCAAAGCGATAATTTGAAGGGACCTCCGGACATCGATCCGAAGGGAGCGTTGCGACTATGAAACGCGTCACGATTATCGTGCTGGACAGCGTCGGTTGCGGAGCCAGTCCGGACGCTCACCTTTACGGAGATGAAGGCAGCAATACTCTGTCCCATATCGCTGCCGCTGTCCCTGAGATGAAGTTGCCGAACCTGGCGGCGCTGGGACTTGGCCTGATCCAGGGCGTAACCGGTATCGGACAAGCCTGTCAACCGATCGGGAACTACGGCCGCATGCAGCCACAATCGGCCGGTAAAGACACGACGACCGGCCATTGGGAACTAGCCGGGCTGGTCCTTGACATACCTTTCCCCGTCTACCCGGACGGGTTCCCGGGTAAAATAGTCGCTCAGTTGGAAAAAGCCTTCGGCCGTAAAATCATCGGCAACAAACCGGCATCCGGGACAGAAATCATCGCCAGCCTGGGCGATGAGCATGTCCGAACCGGCTGCCCGATCGTCTACACTTCCGCTGACAGTGTGCTGCAGATCGCCGCTCACGAGTCGATCATCCCGCTGGAGCAATTGTATGCTTACTGTCAAGCAGCCCGGAAGATCATGCAAGGGCCGCATGCTGTAGGCCGCATCATCGCGCGTCCGTTCACCGGCCAATCGGGAGCTTATCAGCGGACTGTCAACCGGCACGATTATTCACTGGAGCCATTCGCGCCGACCGTCCTGGACCGGGCTAAGGCATCCGGATATGTGGTTGCAGGAATCGGTAAAATCAATGACATCTACGCCGGTCGCGGCCTGACCCGAACTGTCAAATCCGTCGGCAATCTCGATGGCATCAAGAAGACCATTGAATGGCTCAAAGAACCGTTTGACGGCATCCTGATGGTCAACCTGGTCGACTTTGACATGCTCTATGGCCACCGCAACGACCCTGAAGGCTATGCCGCTGCCCTGATGGAATTTGACCATTATCTGCCGGCGATCATGAGCTGTCTCAGTGCCGGCGAATTGCTGCTGCTAACGGCAGATCACGGCTGTGACCCGACCTGGACCGGGACCGACCACACGCGCGAATATGTGCCCATCCTCGCTTACAGGCCGGAACTGGCGAAAGGGCTGGATCTTGGGACA
Source organism: Bacillota bacterium (assembly GCA_033549405.1). Classification (GTDB taxonomy): domain Bacteria; phylum Bacillota; class Clostridia; order Saccharofermentanales; family UBA5734; genus JAAYBY01. Next base: position 15,081 of record JAWSUP010000026.1, read on the forward strand.
CGTGTCGGGTTCAGCGACCTGGCCGCGACCGTGTCAGATTACCTGGATCTGCCGGACAATCCTGGCGGCATCAGTTTCTGGCCACAGTTACGGTAAGCCGGCTGCCTGTTTTGGGACAAAGCAGCGGCGCAGATCAAGGATCGCTGCCATGTCACAGCGGCAGCCCTTTATGCAAATTTCTGCATTTGGCAACCGTTCTTGCTTGCCTCTATGATATAATGTGATAACAAAACAGCAAACCAGGTCGCTCAACCAGACGGAGGTGAAACAGATGACACAAGCCCGCTTTTATTGCCCATTATTGAAAAAGGACATTGCTGACTCGCTATGCCAGGAAATCACCTATGCCGCCGAAGGCCGCATCAGTCAGGCTATCATCCCTGAAATCAAGAATTGGGACTTTGCCAAAGATGTCTGTGCAGATTGCGTCAATGCCTACTGGAATAAAAACAACATGGCAACGCCCCAGCTGAAAGAGGCTGTTTCCGACTGAGCATTGCGTCATGAGCAGCGATTATTGTCCGATCAGGCTCAATAACGTTCTGATTGCAATATCTGCCAGCGAACATATGAAGGTGCCCTAACCGATCTTGTTGATAAAGCAGATGTCTGACATTTTCCTTTTAGGAACATGCAACACCTGCTTTTCATCTTTATAATACCGGATGGTATCCCCGGCATCTTCCGCGACCGACTGCTCGGCGCTATACCCAAGAGCAATGATGCTGTCTATCTCATAGCGGTCCGGAATCTGGTACAACTCCCGCAGAGCCTTCCGGTCAACCGATCCGATCCAGCAGCTGCCGATCCCCTGGCTCCAGGCCAAAAGGCTGATATTCTCAATCGCAGCGCCGGCATCATGTTCATATCCACTATTACGGATGGTTGTGTCGGCCAGCACAACGATATAGGCGACGGGCTTTTCACCCTCCTGCGGGTTGCCCAGCGGTGCGATGTAGCCAGCCCAGCGCACGAGGCCGAAGACCGTCTCGAGCATGGCCAGATCATCGATGACCAGATAGGCAAGCGGCTGCATATTGGATGCAGACGGTGCCATCCTGGCACTGGCGACAAGCTGCTCCAGCACTTCCCTGCTGATTGGCTTCTGCTGGTATTTGCGGATGGTGCGGCGGCTCATGATCATTTCTTGTATATCCATGGTAACACTCCTGACTGTGATTTATTGATGTAGATGTGCCTGTATCATGTTTACAGACAAATGTATGCCTTGCGCGCTGACATCTTATTGTTTTTACTCACTGCAGCAGACCGGTTCGCCGGCCAGGATTGTCCAGACCGCGTTCAGCCTGCGAGGAACTGTTTCCAAATTATGGTGCGAATCGGATAACTGAAAAGCACCTTCTTCTAGCTTTATTATGGCAATATCGGCGGTCATGCCCGGTTTTAGACTGCCGATCCGATCCTGCCAGCCGATGCTGCGGGCCGGTTGGATCGTCGCAGCTGCAATGACAGCGGGCAGATCCATACCCAGGTACAGCATCTTGGACATCACATCCGGCATGGAAATGGCAATCGGCGGCTGGATACTGCCGGCATGCAAGTCGGTCGAGATAATATCCGGCCAGAAACCCTGCTGCAGCATCAGGCGGGCGGTGCGCCAGGAAAAACTGCCCTTGCCATGCCCTATGTCAAAAAGGACACCCCTGGCGCGAGCCTGATCAACAGACTTTTTAATGTTGCCATAGCTGTCTATCGGGCAATGCATCGGTCCCTTGCGGAAACAATGCGTGACGATGTCACCTGGCCTTAAGGCCTCCAGTATCTCATCGTAGGCTGGCGGCGGTTCACCGAGGTGGGCAATCAACGGCACATCCGCCATCTCCGCGGCCTCGCGGGCCATCCAGAGCGTCTGGATGCTGCCATGGTCACCCAGAGCATTGCGGCTTGCCCTTATTTTTACGGCAACCGCCATATCACGGTTGGACTGGATGCATGCCAGTGCTTTGTTGCTGTCAACAAAAGGTGCGTACCCGCATTCCGGCGTGTCAGCCAGGCCGATCGTCGCAATGTTGACAGCTGCCAGGATCCGGCAGCGAGCAGGCTCAATACAATACCGTCTGAATCCGGCAAAATTTGCTGCGCCTGCCGTCCCACAATCGACCATTGTCGTAACGCCGGTCTTCAACGCAGTCGGATCAGCCGGCACAGATAAGCTGGTCATCGCATCAAAAACATGCGTATGCAGATCTATCAGGCCGGGAACGACATAAAGGCCGGTTGCATCGATGATCCTGGCTGCGCTCTCTCTTATATCGCTGTCAATCAGGGCTATTTTCCCATCTTTGATTGCGATATCCAGAGGTACAGCATTGATCCCCTGCTCCGGATCGATGACCAGGCCACCCTTGATGATCAGGTCGTAGCGGGCAGTGTCAGCGTTCTTTACCATTCTGTTTCGCTCCTTTACCATGCTTTAGGTGTTATTAATCAGTAGATCTTTCATTCTTGCTGCGATCAATTTCACTTCTTCTTCCACCAATGTCAGCGGATTGATAAAAAGCGTCCGATTATCCCTGGGGTATGTCCCGACCAGGATTTTCGGATCACCACATTTCAATCGCTGTACAATAGCGCTGCACCTGCCTTCATCATCGAAACGAACCTGGACACGCGGATATGTTTGACCATGCGGGCCAGGGAAAATCCGCGAAGCAACAACACCTGGCACATCGAGCTGTTCGATCAGGTATGACACCCACTGTTCGCGCCGGGCCAGATCGGCCGCATGATCACGGTCTAGGTAACGTTCCACCGCAGTCAGAAGACCCATGATTTCTTCCTTACCGACTTTGGCCACCCTGCCGATCGCACTGTTGGGACTGCCGTTCAAGCGGCATGCCTCTATCAAATCTGCTTTCCCAAGGATCAATCCGGTGCACTGTGGGCCGCCGAGGCCTTTACCGCCGCTGAAAATGACCAGATCCGCGCCCAGCTGCGTATAATGCCAGAGGTTTTCGACCGGCGGCAGGTTGGCGGCGGCATCAACGATGACCGGAACCTGATGCTGTCTGGCGG
>JAWSUP010000026.1:18126-20025 GCA_033549405.1 Bacillota bacterium
CGGATGCGATCACGGTTTCGAGCGGCAGGGCATTTTCTTCATACCAACTGCTGGCATAGTAGAGGACTGCAGCTGTTTTATCCGTATAAGCTTCTTCAAGATCTGACAACCGGGTTCGGTCCGCGTCACCAAATTCGACCAGTCGCGCGCCGGCCTGCCGGACACACCGATCCCAGGAAATCCGCTGGCACTTGTGGATGATGATCTCATTGGCCATACCCTCTGTATCAGGGATCCGGGCAATTCGATCAGGATCTTTGCCTGTAATGCAGGCGGCAGCGGCAAGCATCAGGCCGCTTGCGGCACCGGCAGTGATAAAGGCAGCTTCATTGCGCGTTCTTTCAGCAATTCTGGTACCGACCTTTGCAAGCAGCTCATGCAGATCCACGAAGTGATGCGACGCCTCAGCCATGGCCTCCAGAACCTCTGTATCCATAAGCGATCCGCCGATTGTGGTGATGGTGTCGAACGCGTTGATCAATGGTCTGATGCCCAAGTCTTCATATCGCATCTGCATGCACCTCGATGATTTCATATGGATCAGATCCCGGATTTCATGAGCTGTTCTTATACAGGTTTTATCCATTTGGACGGCTGGCAGATCTGTCCTATACACAGTATAGGGATTCGTCGCCTAGCGCGCAACGCATGCAAACGAAATTACCGATTCCTTCGGTCTTGAACAGGCAATATCTGTAACACAGACCGGAACAATCCCAGGCAACAATCGATTATGTCATCTTTCAATAAATATATATTGATTATCAATAAATATTTATTGACTAACGGATCAATCAGGTGTATAACGCTGTTAGGGGACGCCTGTTAACCAGACGATGATGCCGCACATACGGAAACAGGCAGCCAGACCATCATACAGCTTCAGACAAATGAAAGGGCTGAGTTTATGATCCATGCTAAAACGAAAAGGTTGTCACGTATTCTGCGCATCCTGGTTGACATCATTCTTGTCCTGAACCTTATCGCCCTGATCCTGCTGCCCTTCCTGCTGAAACTGATTTATGATCAGCCAGTGCTTTTTGAACAGCTTGAACGCATTGAATCGGAAGACACTCCCGATATCCGCCTGGACAATGAATACCCTGCCGACCTGCCGCCAGAAAGTTACCCCTTTTATCTCGGGTTCCTTTACGTCTCAGGCATCTGCACGGCCTGGCTGTTGCTTGAAGGACACCTGATCCTGCGGCGAGTCGCTGACGAAGATCCGTTTCACGCCAGGCAGGGACGTTCATTTCGCCATATGGCCATTGCCCTGTTTATCCTGTCCCTGACTTTTGGCGTGAAAATCATCGTCTATATCACCTTGCTAACGATCTTCTGCGCCATTGTGTTCTTTATACTGGGTTTTGTCGCGTTGTTGCTTGCCGACCTTTTTCACCAGGCCTGGCAGGTCAAAAGCGAAAATGAACTGACCATCTGAAGGAGGTCAAACATGCCGATCATTGTCAACCTCAATGTGATGATGGCCAAAAGAAAAATCGGCCTGGCACAGCTGGCCGCTGAAATCGGCCTGACCCAGGCCAACCTGTCCATCCTGAAAAACGGTCATGCCAGGGCCATCCGCTTCTCAACCCTGGAAAGCCTGTGCCAGGCACTTGATTGTCAACCAGGTGATTTGCTTGAATACGATCTTTACTCAATGCAGCAAAAGGAGAATGACCATGACTGAAATGAACATTTTCACCGAGGCCGGTAAGACCACACACGCAGACACGCAGACGCCAAACCAAGCGCAGGAGAAAAAACATACACAAGAGCAGACACAGGCGAACGAAAAGACACCGGCGCAAAAGCTGTTTCAAATCATCTCTGTTCTGCTCTATGCCTTTGTTTTCGTCAGGCTTTTCCTCTGGGGCGGCTGGGGTTTTGGCTTTTTCC
>JAWSUP010000027.1:0-19370 GCA_033549405.1 Bacillota bacterium
GTATAGCGGCAAGGCCGACTGGTCGATTATTGCCGCTGTACGAGAGGCTGTTTCGGTTCCGGTCTTTGGCAATGGAGATGTCAGAAATGCTGCTGATGCCAGGAGGATGTTGACGGAAACCGGTGCGGATGGACTGATGATCGGTCGGGCAGCCCAGGGAAATCCGTGGATCTTCAGCCAGATCGCGCAGAATCTGGCTGGTGCGGCAGAGTCGGCTGCTGTGCCCGATATCGATGAACGTATCGCTGTTGTAATAGAGCAGCTTGACGGGCTTTCAGCCTTGCTGGATGAACAGACCGCAATCAGAGAGATGCGGCGCCATCTGGCCTGGTATCTGCGCGGAACGCGGGGTGCGGCGCACCTGCGATCAGCAGGCATGCTGGCTGCTGATCGGGCTGATCTGCTGAATGTACTGGAAGAATGGCGCATTTGCTGTGACAAATCTTGTGAAAATTCATAATGGAACTTGTTGAATGTGCATAGTATAATGGAATGCACAGTGCCTGCATCGGCTTAACAATACAAACAAAAGGGCGTGCAGGTGATCGTAGAAGGGGGAATTCATCCTATGAAAAACTATCCCGCTGACAAGATCAACAATCTTGCTCTCCTGGGTCATGGCGGTTCCGGCAAGACTGCCTTCGCAGAAGCCGTCCTGTACAATGCCAAAGTCATTGATCGCATGGGCAAGGGCACGGACGGCAATACCGCCATGGATTTCGATCCCGAAGAAATCCGCAGGCAAGTTTCGTTGAATACTTCAACCGCAGCTTGTGAGTGGAACGACCATAAAATCAACCTGATCGACACGCCGGGGGATTTTGATTTCGTCGGAGAAGTTATGCAGGGCGTTCATGTGGCAGATGCGGGACTGATTCTCATCAGTGCCAAGGATGGCGCTTCAGTTGGTTCTGATAAGGCAGTCAGGCTGTGCCGCAAGCAGCAAGTGCCTGTCATATTTATGATCAGCCGCATGGATGAAGCCAACGCGAATTTTGAGAAAGCTCTGGAAAGCTTAAAAGAAGCGTATGGGCAGTCCGTTATTCCGCTTGCTTTGCCGATCATCAATGATGGTCGCATGAGCGGTGTCATCGATATCGTCAATAGCCAGGCTTATGCCCTGGATGCCAAAACAGGCGCAGCGACACCCTTGGCCATGCCGGAAGCCATGAGCGCTGAGGTCGAAGGCATACTCGAATCATTGCATGAGGTTGTTGCCGAGACTGATGAAGAACTGATGGAAAAATATTTCAGCGGAGAGCCTTTTTCAGAAGATGAAGTGACACGCGGTTTACATGCTGCCATTCTGGGTGGTTCGCTCAATCCTGTCTTTGTCGGTTCCGGCACGGCTAACTGGGCTATCTCTTATACCATGGACCAGCTTACCCGGTATTTGCCGACAGCGATGGAAGGCAAAACCATACAGGCTGTCGCGGCAAATGGTGATACAGTGGAACTGCCGATCGACGCCAATGGTCCGTTGGCAGCTTTTGTCTTCAAGACCATCGCTGATCCATTTGTCGGTCGTATCTCGCTGTTCAAGGTTAGTTCCGGTACGTTGAAAGCGAATAGCACTGTTTACAATCCGACACGCGAAAAAGAAGAACGGATCGGTTCTGTCTTCACAATGATCGGCAAGAAGCAGCTTCCGGCCGACCAGATCTGCGCTGGTGATATCGGCGCTGTTACCAAATTGATGGTGACAACAACCAATGATACGCTCTGCGAAAGAAGCAAAGTGCTTGTCCTGCCACAAATCGCCTTTCCGGTTCCCTGCCTGTCCATGGCGATCTTGCCGAAGGTCAAAGGAGAAGAAGACAAGATCATGGCTGGACTTAACAAGCTCAAGGATGAAGATCCGGTTTTCAGTGTCCGCAATGATTCCGAAACACGCCAGTTGGTTGTCTCAGGACTCGGCGAACAGCAGATCGATGTGCTGCGCAGCAAATTGAAGAACAAATTCAATGTGGAAGCCAGCTTGGAAGAGCCGCGTGTACCCTATCGCGAAACGATCCGGAAAAAGGTCAGGGTTCAGGGTCGACACAAAAAGCAGACCGGCGGACATGGCCAGTATGGCGATGTCTGGATTGAGTTTGAGCCCGGTGAGGAAGAGACACTTGTTTTTGAGGAGAAAATCTTTGGCGGATCCGTACCAAAATCGTTCCATCCTGCTGTTGAAAAAGGGCTGCATGAAGCGATCAGCCGTGGTTCACTGGCCGGGTATCCGGTCGTCAACCTCAAAGCGACTCTGGTGGACGGTTCATACCATGACGTTGATTCTTCAGAAATGGCGTTTAAGATAGCAGCCCGACTGGCATACAAGGCTGGCTTGCCCCAGGCTTCACCGGTTCTGCTCGAACCGATCAGCACGGTGGAAATCCACATTCCGGACGATTATCTTGGCGACATCATGGGAGACCTCAACAAACGGCGCGGCCGTATAATGGGGATCAATCCGGATGATGAGGGACAAGTCGTCCAAGCTGAGGTTCCGACATCGGAAATGGGAAAATATGCATCGGACCTCAAATCCATGACACAAGGGCGTGGCTGGTACACCATCAACTTCGCCAGATACGAACAGGCGCCTCAGGTGGTGTCGGAAAAAGTGATCGCCGACGCACGTGCCAGAATGGAAGAAGACGAAGAATAGTCACAATCAGAGCCAAAATACACAGCAACAAAATATCCCGGCAGATTGATGCGCATCAATCTGCCGGGTCTTCTTAGCCATGACCCATTCTCGTCAATCCTTCGCGAAAGAGAACCAGTAAGGGGAGCGCTTATTCCGAGTGTCATATCAAGAGCAAACTGGTTCTACTGCTTTCGCTCTCGGATTGACCTATTCTCGTCAATCCTTCGCGAAAGAGAACCAGTAAGCTCTTGTTATTCTATTTATGGTAGAACATGAGTTTCAGCGAGGGTGTTACGCCGGTTTTTTCGTCAAATTCCATGATGAGAATGTCTTTCATGTATTCGTTCCAGCGCGCGACAACAGGGCTGGCAGCCTGAACCTGGGCGGCTTTTGCCAGATCGTTGCATTCGTAATAACCGAAAAGCTCCGATCTGTATAACCAGATCGTGTAGTTGTGGATACCGGCTTCATTGAGAACCGCTGTCATTTCCGGCCAGATCTCATCGTGGCGCCGTTGGTAATCCCCTTCTGTTCCCTCCCTGATGCGTGCATGCCAGGCAAAGCAATTCTGTTTTTTCTGATCGAATGTCATTTTTCTGTTTCTCCTTTCAAGTTTATATGCATTGTTCTGTTTTTTTGCGCTTGTTTTTATCTTATGTTTTCTGGATCTGCCGCTTGGTTGTTTTGATCGTGTCTCACTGTTTGCCTCAGGTAATAAACCAGCCATTTACTTATTGCCTGAGTCTTCTGACGACCGACTCAAGCCGCTCGATGACATCTTCACGGTTGCGTTGGCTGTTGGGAATCCGTGCGATGAACCGGTCCAGAAACAGGCCCAGTGTGTGCAGGCTGTTGGCTTCCCGAAGCGATATGATAAAGGGATGTTCACTTCTCGCCGGGGCAAAAAGGGCAGCCTGATTCTCATAATAGCACAGACTGAACAGGAGCGGTTGTGCATCGGCCGGCTCTTGGTATAAAAATAAATGGTATGCTTCTTCGGTTCGCAGCATCATGATAATTTGTTCCAGCCAGGCAGCTGACTCGGCAAAATCAAGATGCAGGGATTGATTGACAAAGAGTTCACAATCAGATGTGATCGTGACGCCGTTTTGACAGATATCTTCGAGCAGTGAAAGCGGCAACATGTCATAAACAGTCCGGGCAGGATGGGATTGACCACCGCTGAGTGTTCTTCTGCTGCGCAGCCAGCCGGCCAGGTCCGTGTTCCTGGCAAAAGACGGATGTTGCCGGCAAATCAGCTGCTGAAGTTTCGCGTACAGATTTGGCGGCAAGAAAATCGTATCAGGCTGGCGGCGGATATGATATAACCGGCCAGGTTTTTCACTCAGAGATGCGATATCTTGCTGGAACATGTGGCAGTTGCGCGGCGTGAAAACGCTCAGCAAGGGCAGACAATCCTGTAAGACAGATTCGTAAATGCGAGTATAATGGGTGACCATTTCTATGTCTCGGCTGATGATGGTCAGGCCTTGTGTCCGGACATCACCGGTCGACTGGGCGATACAGACGATTCTGCCACGAACGATGTATAATGTCTGGTTGATAGCCGGATCGACATATCGGGGCATGTAAAACGATGCGATCTGGCCAGATAAATGCAGCGGGAGCCAGTATTCTATTATGCTTGAGATTTCCTGGGTTCGTCTGCTGACGATATGGATGACGTTGATCTTGTGGCCCTTTTCGATGACTTGCTGCAGCAGCCTGGCCCATAACCGTGTGAAGCGGATGTCATCAGTCAGCCAGTGCATGTGTTCTTCGCTGATCAGCAACAGCTCACAGGGTTCTGTCAGCTGCAGTAATTCGAGCAGCATGTTGATGACCGCCTGCCGTTTGCCTGATACACCATGGTGGACTTCACCAGACAGCGTCTGTCCCGGCAGGAATTTTTCCGACCAACCAGGCGTGTGACCTGCTCTGGCAGGTACAGAATTAATTTTCTGTGCTTCGGCAGTCTGGGGATGTGTTTTGCTGAACCAGCTGCTGATATTATCGAAAATCCTGGAAGGATCTGAAGCGATTGCCGGCCTGGCAGGCGGCCCAGGCAGAACGATATCATCAGGTGAGACAAGCCAGTTTGCCAGGGCATGAATGAGATCGGCTTCATCATGTTCCTTGAGATTGGGCATCAAAGATGCCAGCAGGCGGTCCAGGTAAGTTTTTTGATATGGGTAGGCATCGAGCCGGATAAAAAAGGTGGCGATTGCCGGGACATGGTGTGAATGAGCAGAGATGCTCCGGTCACCGGACTTCCAGCGGCTGACCAATGAAGCATCGACATTGATGGCTCTGGCCAGTTTGCTGTTACTGATTTTGAAAACATGTGTCAGGAGTCTCAGCTTCTCGCAGAAGTTCATGTTGTCTCCTAATGGTCTATTAGTTAATCTTGAAGCACATTATGGCACGACATGGCAAGAAATGTCAATGACGAATCATGACATGCTGTGCGGTGACAGACTGGTCAAATATGAGAATAACACCATAACAAACCCTATTTTGAGAATGAATCGGGAAAATAAACGCCTGATGCCTTGAGAAACGCTAAAAAACCTGCTATGATTGGACTGAATTACAAATGGCAGGCTGCTTCTTCCTGCCGCCAGTGCATTCGGCACAAGCCGAAGCGATAAAAGGAGACTCACCACAGTGGAAGATGGCAGTAGTATACGCACCTTGTTAACGGCTGTAGCACAACCGCTTTCCTCGAATGCACCGCTGATCCTTGACTTGCTGATTCTTTTCATCCTCATTTTGGTCAATGCCTTTTTCTCCGCAACTGAGATCGCAGTCATCACACTTAATGACAACAAAATACGTAAGATGGCCGAAGAAGGCGATAAGATCGCCAAAAAACTGGTACGGCTGATCAATGAACCCGGCAGCTTTCTGGCGACAATCCAGGTTGGTGTGACGCTGGCCGGCTTTTTATCATCTGCTTTTGCAGCCGATATCTTCGCCGATCGACTTTACAGGGCGATCGGCGTTGAGCTGCCGATCATCCGGTCTGCCAGCGTCGTTGCTGTAACCGTTATCCTGGCCTATTTTTCGCTGGTGCTTGGCGAGCTCGTACCCAAGAGGGTCGCGCAGCACAATCCTGAGAAGTTTGCCAACGGAGTCGCCGGAATCATAACGAATCTTGGCATCATCATGAAACCATTTGTCTTGCTTTTAACCTGCTCAACCAACCTTGTGTTACGCCTTCTCGGCATCGATCCGACCCAGACAGACCGATCGATCACTGAGGAAGAGATCCGCATGATGGTCGATGTCGGCCGTGAGTCCGGCAATATCCATGAAGAAGAAAAAGAAATGATCAACAAGATTTTCGAATTCAATGACAAAGAGGTTTCGGAAATCATGACACACCGCACCAGCATTGTCTCGCTCGATGTCGATGCCGACTATGCCGAGGTGCTCGAGGTGGCGATTCACGAGAAATACACGCGTATTCCCGTTTATGACGAGAATATCGACAATATTGTTGGTGTCCTGCACATCAAGGACCTGCTTTACCATGCGGCTGAGGGGCTGCAGGCGCCATTTTCACTGCGCAACATGATTAGGCCGCCATACTTTGTGCCTGAATCAAAAAATATCGATGCCCTGTTTCGGGAAATGCAGCGTGATCATGTGCAACTGGCTGTCGCAATCGATGAGTATGGCGGAACAGCAGGTATCGTGACCATAGAAGATCTGCTTGAGGAAATCGTGGGCAACATCCAGGACGAGTACGATGAAGAAGAGCAGGAAATTGTCCGCAAGGACGACCAGACCTGGATCATTGCAGGCCTCACTGACCTGGACGAAGTCGGCGACGCGATCGGCATCACATTTCCTGACGACGACTTTGATACCCTGGCCGGTTTTGTCATCAGCCTGCTCGGCCGCATACCTGATGAAAATGAATTGCCGTCGGTCGCTTATGAGAACCTCCGGTTTAAAGTGCTGGATATGGAAGAAAAAAGGGTCTCCAAAGTTGAAATCACCCTCTTGCCAAAACTGCAGGAAGGTGAAGCGGAAGATGACTAAGGGGTTCTTAACGGCCCCTGAGGGGGTTGTTGTTGAACAACCGCTGACCGCCCGAAACCGGCAGAACCTGGTCAACTTTGCGCAAATCAATGAGGGGGGCATATTTTATAATGGCGAGATATGGTTATATACTGCTTGACGAGCAGGACGCTGATATCGGCAGACAGGCGATGCAACTTGACACCATCGGTGATTTCACCCGTATATTTATCGACCGGCATTTCAATAAGACCAAAAACCGCGAACAGCGCAATCGGCTGATCGAACAATTGCAGCCTGGTGATGTGGTATATGCCGCTGCAGTCGATCGTTTCAGCAGTAATCTGAAAGATTTTTTGCAAAGCAAAGATCAGATTCTCAATGCAGGTGCAGAAATCGTATTACTGGAAGAGGCGCTCGACAGTCGCAGCGTGGCTGGAAGGCAGGTGATTCGGGTTTTGGCTGCATTTGACCGGCTCGATTTCCGGTACCAGTCCGAGCGAAAGAAGGACGGCATACGCAGAGCCCGCGCATCCGGACGCAGAATCGGGCGGCCGCCCGTATCCATCCCCCCTGGATTCAGGGACATCTGCAGAAGATGGTCGGAAGGTCAGATCAGCGGTCGCGATGCGGCTGCTCAAAGCGGCCTGCGCAGCACCAGTTTCTATAAAAAGGCCGCCGAACTGGGGTTTTCTGCACCAGGGAAAAAAAGAACATGATTTGTCATATTGATGTCACAATGATCCGGTATCATCTTAGCAGGTTTCTTATTGTGTGCGTAAAAGCAAATGTGTATAATAAGGGCCTGTTAAAATATTGCCTGGTCTTTTCCTGAAGGCTTGACATGTTTATGGTTAGTCCATCGGGGAATTCATAGAACAAGTTAGTTTGAACATGACCTGTGTCAATATGACTGTTTTACAGAAAAGGAAGGATACGCTATGAGCGAAACCAGCAAAGCGCCGGAAAAATGGAAATCCGAGCAATTGCGCGCTGAGCGCAAAGCCCGTCTGGCCAGGATGAAATCAAAAGAGGGCGGAAAAAAACAGATCAAGACATCCAACCCTCTGACACGTCTGATTGTCATCGCCGTATTGATTGTTGCCTTGTTGCTGACCGGTCTTTGGGCGGTGGTCCGCAACGGTGTTCCCCAAAGGCAGTTGACTGCGGTAACGATCGGAACGACCGATATCAAAGCTGTTGATGTGAACTATTATTATTACCAGCAACTTAGCAATTACGGACTTGATCCGACCGACCCGGAAAGTCAAGCGACGCTTAAAGCCGCCAGCGGTATTGAGGGTTTCAAAACGAATGCCGATTATCTGAAGGATCAGGCTATCCAGGCGCTGCGTCAGGATGTCATGCTGGCTGACCAGGCTGCCAAAAACCAGATGACATTAACTGCAGAAAATGAGGCATTGATCGACACGTATCTGACCAATCTACAATCGACGGCCATTCAGGAGGGCAAGACCCTGGACAACTACCTGATATCAACCTTCGGTCCCGGCATGAATATCCAGGCATTGAGGCGCTCGATCGAACGGCTTTTACTGGCTGATCAGTATGCGGCTGAAAAGGTCGATTCATTTACTTTCAATGAAGATGAACTACAGGCGGGATATGAAAAGGCGCCTGAGGAGTACGACAGTATTGACTATCGCATTTTCTATCTGGCAGCAGACATCAAGACAGGTGCGACCGATGCGGAGAAAACAAAAGCGATGGAAGAAGCACGCAAAAAAGCGGATGAGATGTTGAGTCGGATTACCGACGGTGATTCATTCCGCCAGCTTTGCATCGAATATGCTGCAGAAGCAGATCAAGTGACCTATCGGACTGAGGATGCTTCTTTGATGGAACACAAACTGAGAAGCGCTGTCACGATTACAACCCACAAGAACTGGCTGTTTGATGCGGAACGCAAATCTGGCGACAAAACTGTTCTTGACTCTACATCCGGGTATTATGTGATTCTGTTTCAAGATCGCAGCCGACCTGAATATGAACGGGTAAATGTAAGGCACATCTTGATCACGGCTGATCGCGAGACGGCGACATCAGAACAGATTGAAACAGCGAAGAAGAAAGCTGAATCGATCCTGGCCGAATACCTGGCCGGAGACAAGACCGACGAAGCTTTTGCGGCGCTGGCCAAGGCCAATACAGCTGACAGCAACGCTGAGCAGGGCGGCCTTTACGAAGGCGTATACCGGGGGCAGATGGTTAAAGAATTTGAGAACTGGTGCTTTGACCCCTCCCGCAAAATTGGTGATACAGGCATTGTCCAGACCGATTTCGGTTTTCATGTCATGTATTATGCAGGGCAGTCGGGTGTCGACTGGATCCTCAATGTGACCAACACGCTCAAGGGCGAAGCCTACCAGGAATACCTGGCGGAAGAGGCAAAGAATTACGCATATTCAACACATGCGTTCGGCTATCGTTTCGTTGGCTGATCGCAAAGACTATTACGCCCGGCCGGTTTATGTGACTTATTGTAAAGACCGCTCCGGCCGGGCTCAATTCTTGGCAAAAAAAGATGTCAATCTGCGTTGACACCATCCGATGTGAGTGTTATTATTTTATAACGCGTCATAAAGTAGAGGCATATCGCCTGTGCTCAGAGGCGGCGAAAGACTCTTTTCAAATCAATTATAGCATTTGCAGAGGAGTCGTCAATGTTTCGTCAGGAATATTTGTCATGACTGACCAACAAAACGGCTATGCCGTAACATGCGTGAGGTGATCATTAATGGTGCATCCCGTCCAATTGGGAAGAACCGAGAGAATGTCCTATTCAAAGATAAATGAAGTGATCGACATCCCCAATCTGATCGAGATTCAGAAGAACAGTTATCAATGGTTTATCGACGAAGGCTTGATGGAGGTCTTGCGCGATGTATCGCCGATTACCGACTATTCAGGCGATATTGAGCTATCTTTCATTGACAAAGAATTTGATGTTCATGCACCGACCTATTCCATAGAAGAATGTAAAGAACGTGACGCCAACTTTGCAGCGCCGCTTCGGGTTAAAGTGCGTCTGCGTAACCGCAAGGATGACATCATCAAAGATCAGTATATCTACATAGGCGAGTTTCCCATCATGACTGACAACGGCACATTCATCATCAATGGCGCTGAGCGGGTCATCATCAGCCAACTGGTCCGTTCGCCCGGCGCTTATTTTGATACATCTCTGGACAAAACGGACAAAGAACTTTACTCGTCACAAATCATACCCAATCGCGGCGCCTGGCTCGAGTATGAGACAGACAGCAACGATCTGATCTGGGTCCGCGTCGACCGTACGCGCAAGTTCCACCTGACGATTTTGCTGCGTTCGCTGGGCTTTGGAACCAATGAACAGATCATCGCTACATTCGGTGAAGAAAACAGCCTGATGCAGACGATGCTGAAGGATGGATGCCGCAATCGCGAGGAAGGCCTGCAGGAACTGTACAAGAAGCTGCGTCCTGGCGAACCGGTTTCTGTCGAAGGTGCAGAATCGCTCCTGAACAACATGTTTTTTGACCCCAAGCGCTATGATCTCGCGCGTGTGGGCATCTATAAGATTAACAAGAAGCTCGCCCTGGCCAATCGACTGGTCGGCCACAGGGCTGCAGAAAATGTCGTCGATGATAATGGCGAAATACTTGTCGCTGACAATGAGATCATTACGGCAGACGCTGCCCGGCTGATCCAGACTTCAGGTATCAATGAAGTTTCAGTCTTTCCGGTTCATATTGTCGGCAGCACGGTCAACCAACTTGAGAACAAACTCAAGATCATTGGCAACAACCGTGTCGATGCCAACTTGTATCTGCGCCGCTTCTTCACAGATGAAGAACTGGGCGATTTCAGTGTCGTATCCCTTGGCCTGACTGAGAAAGCACGCAGCGGCATTTTGCGCGGACTGATCATGGAAGCGAAAATGCATGAAGATCCTGTCACTGAACTGAAAAAGCAGATTATGGACCATCTGACAGAATTAATGCCAAAACACCTGACCGTCGATGATATCGTCGCTTCGGTCAGTTACATCATCGGACTCGAGTACGGCATCGGCGACATAGATGACATTGACCATCTCGGCAACAGGCGGATTCGGTCGGTTGGCGAACTCCTGCAAAATCAAATACGCGTTGGCTTTTCCCGCATGGAGCGTGTTGTTCGCGAGCGCATGGGCACCTTAAGTGACATGGCGGCAGCGACGCCGCAGATGATCGTCAATACGCGCCCTGTCAGCGCAGCAATCAAGGAATTCTTTGGTTCCAGCCAGCTGTCGCAGTTCATGGACCAGCCCAATCCGCTGGCAGAGCTGACCCACAAGCGCCGCCTGTCTGCCCTTGGCCCAGGCGGACTATCCCGTGAAAGAGCTAATTTCGAAGTCAGAGACGTCCATTCATCGCATTATGGCCGCATGTGTCCGATCGAAACACCTGAAGGACCGAACATCGGTTTGATCAACTCGCTGGCCACTTTCGCCCGCATCAATCGGTACGGTTTCATCGAGACCCCTTACCGCGTTTACGATAAAGAAAAGGGGTATGTCACAGAGAAAGTCCGCTATATGACAGCTGATGAGGAAGACTATTATTACATCGCGCAGGCCAATGAGCCGCTCGATGAAGCGGGGCACTTTCTTGACAAAAAGATTATCTGCCGATATCTGGACAAGTTCCTTGAGGTAGAGCCGGTACAGGTCGACCTGATGGATGTTTCACCTAAACAGCTCGTTTCAGTTGCGACAGCCCTCATTCCATTCTTGGGAAATGACGATGCCAATCGCGCCCTGATGGGTTCGAATATGCAGCGCCAGGCAGTGCCCCTGATCAAGACCGAAGCGCCGGTCATCGGCACCGGTATGGAATACCGCGCCGCCAAGGATTCCGGTGTATGCCTGGTTGCCCGCAATGAAGGTGTTGTTGAATATGTCAGCGCCGACAAGATAGTTGTCAAGACCGGGTCAATGAGTTTTGATACGTACCGGTTGACGAAATACCAAAGATCAAACCAGGGCACCTGCATCAATCAGCGGCCGCTGGTTAATAAGGGCGACAAGGTCGGCCCGGGTGACATCATAGCTGACGGTCCCTCCACTGATAACGGTGAACTGGCACTCGGCCGCAATGTCCTGATCGGGTTCATGACCTGGGAAGGTTATAATTACGAAGACGCCGTTCTGATCAGTGAACGGCTGGTCCGCGAGGATGTATACACTTCTATTCATATCGAGGAGTATGAGTGTGAAGCCCGTGACACCAAACTGGGTCCGGAAGAAATCACCAGGGAGATCCCCAATGTCGGTGATGACGCTTTACGTGATCTTGATGAAAATGGTGTTATCCGGATCGGCGCAGAAGTGCACGCCGGCGACATTATTGTCGGTAAGGTCACACCAAAGGGCGAAACTGAACTGACGGCAGAAGAACGCCTCTATCGCGCCATCTTCGGCGAAAAGATCCGCGAGGTCCGCGATACCTCCGTGCGAATCCCGCATGGTGAGAGTGGTATCGTCGTTGATGTCAAAGTATTCACGCGCGATAATGACGATGACCTCAAGCATGGGGTCAATAAGCTGGTCCGTGTCTATATCGCTCAAAAACGCAAGATTTCTGTCGGCGACAAAATGGCTGGCCGTCATGGCAACAAAGGTGTTATTTCCCGCATACTGCCGGAAGAAGACATGCCGTTTCTGCCTGACGGGACACCGCTCGACATTGTGCTCAATCCGCTGGGCGTTCCCTCACGCATGAACATCGGCCAGTTGCTGGAGGTTCATCTGGGACAGGCTGCCAAGAAGTTGGGCTGGAAGATCGCAACACCGGTCTTTGACGGGGCAACAGAAGATGATGTTGTTGAGGCTTTCGCCAAGGCCGGGATCGATCCCGATGGCAAGACGATACTGTATGATGGCAGGACGGGAGAACCGTTCGAAAGCAAGATTACGGTCGGCACCATGTATTATATGAAACTGCTGCATCTGGTTGATGACAAAATTCATGCACGTTCGATCGGCCCCTATTCACTTGTTACCCAGCAACCGCTCGGTGGCAAAGCGCAATTCGGCGGCCAGCGCTTCGGCGAAATGGAAGTCTGGGCGCTTGAGGCATATGGCGCAAGCTATACACTCCAGGAGATTCTGACCGTCAAGTCAGACGATATATCAGGCCGAACAAAAACCTACGAAGCGATTGTCAAAGGTGAAAGCGTTCCAGAAGCAGGCGTTCCAGAATCATTCAAGGTTCTGGTCAAGGAACTGCAAAGCCTTGCGCTCGATGTCAGAATATTCTCTGAAAAGAATGAAATTATTGACATCAAGGAATCGGTCGAGGAAGAAAACGACTTGCCTGAGATTGATCGAAACAAGCTTGATGAGCTAATGGGCGCCAGCATGGTCGATGATAATTTTACAGCGGCTGGATTTACCGAAGGAATGCTGGATGAAGACGGCGGCGTATCGGCCGATCTTGAATTTGATGAAGCGCTTGACGACACGGCTGAAGACCAGTCTGAGCCGGACCAGAGTGATGAAGAAGATATGGATGAGCAGGATTGAATCACGTGAGCAGGCGTACTTGTTCAATCTGGGTCACAAGCGAAAAGGAGACTGCGCATCATGTTTGAAATGAATAATTTTGAAGCGATCGGCATCGGGCTGGCTTCACCTGAAAAAATACTCGAATGGTCCAGAGGTGAAGTCAAAAAACCGGAAACCATAAATTACCGGACTCTAAAACCCGAACGTGACGGTCTGTTCTGTGAAAAGATCTTTGGCCCGACCAAAGACTGGGAGTGCCATTGCGGTAAATACAAAAAAATCCGCTACAAGGGAATCGTGTGTGATCGCTGCGGCGTCGAGGTGACCAAGTCGAAGGTGCGGCGCGAGAGACTCGGTCATATCAAGCTGGCAGCACCGGTTTCGCATATCTGGTATTTTCGCGGGATCCCCAGCCGCATGGGCTTGATTCTCGACATGTCGCCACGCAATCTGGAAAAAGTCCTCTACTTTGCAGCTTATGTCGTCATCGATGCCGGCATGTCGCGCTTCACCCCGCGTCAGGTCATCACAGAAAAAGAATATCGTGATGCGATCGAAGAGTTCGGCAAGAACAGTTTCAAGGCCAAAATGGGTGCAGAAGCCGTCAAGGAACTTTTGGCAGCCATCAACATCAAGGAAATGGCTGAAGAACTGCGTGAAGAATTCCGTTCTTCGAGCGGACAGAAAAAGGTCAGGATCATCAAACGCCTTGAAGTTGTCGAAGCATTTAAGAAGTCCGGCAACCGGCCCGACTGGATGATCCTCGACGTATTGCCTGTACTGCCCCCGGAATTGCGGCCGATGGTTCAGCTTGACGGCGGCCGCTTTGCCACATCAGATCTCAACGACCTGTACCGCCGTGTGATCAACCGCAACAACCGGCTCAACAAGCTGTTGCAGCTAGGGGCGCCCGAGATCATCGTACGCAACGAAAAGCGTATGCTGCAGGAAGCGGTCGACGCCCTGATAGACAACGGCCGTCGCGGCCGTCCGGTCACAGGCGCCGGCAACCGGGCTTTGAAATCGCTCTCTGACATGCTTAAGGGCAAGCAGGGACGATTCAGGCAGAACCTGTTGGGAAAACGCGTCGACTATTCCGGCCGATCGGTCATCGTTGTCGGCCCCGAGCTGAAACTGCATCAATGCGGTCTGCCTAAAGAGATGGCACTTGAGCTCTTCAAGCCTTTTGTCATGAAGAAGATCGTGGCGGCAGGCCATGCGCATAATATCAAAACTGCGCGCCGGCTGGTCGATCGGGCCAATGACCTGGTTTGGGACACGCTCGAAGAAGTGATCAAAGATCATCCGGTGCTGCTGAATCGTGCGCCGACCTTACATCGCCTTGGCATCCAGGCATTCGAGCCAGTTCTTGTCGAAGGCCGGGCCATTAAGCTGCATCCCCTGGTCTGCACCGCCTACAACGCGGACTTCGACGGCGACCAGATGGCCGTGCATGTGCCGTTGTCTGCAGAGGCCCAGGCTGAGGCACGCTTTTTGATGCTCTCGGCGAATAACCTCCTAAAACCGCAAGACGGAAAACCTGTAACGGTTCCGACACAGGATATTGTCCTGGGTATTTATTATCTGACGATTGACAAGGAAAATGAAACACCTGGTCCCTGTAAATGTTTCACCACGGTCGATGAAGCGATCATGGCCTATGATGCACATGAGCTTGACCTGCATGATCGGATCAAGGTTCGTATGCAGCGCGTTTTTCAGGGTCAAAAGCAGAGCGCGCTTGTCGAAAGCACCCTGGGGCGATTCATTTTCAATGCGATCATTCCGCAGAACCTCGGTTTTATCGACCGTTCAGTGCCGGAAAACGCACTTTCACTGGAATATGACTGCCTGGTCGGCAAGAAAGAGCTTGGGCAGGTAATCGAACGCTGCATCCAGGTCTACGGCCTTTCTGAGACAGCTTCCATACTGGATAAAGTTAAGATGCTTGGTTATCACTACTCAACAGTTGGCGGTATTTCCATCAGCATCTTTGACATGATTGTGCCGGATGTGAAAAAACGCTTTATCAGCGAAGCAGAAGAGAAGGTCGACTTTGTCAACAGGCAGTTCCAGCGTGGTCTGCAAAATGAGGACGGTCGTTACCGGGCTGTCGTCGAGATCTGGCGCAAGACAACAGACGATATCACAGAAGCACTCAAGAACAATCTGGGTAAATACAATCCGGTCTACATGATGTCACAGTCCGGCGCCCGAGGCAATATCAATCAGATCAAGCAGCTGGCAGGCATGCGTGGCAACATGAGTGATACATCAGGTAAAACGATCGAAATCCCGATCAAGTCTAATCTGCGTGAAGGCATGAACGTGCTGGAGTTCTTCATTTCCAGCCATGGCGCCCGCAAAGCGTTGTCAGATACTGCCCTGAAAACCGCTGACTCCGGTTACCTGACCCGCCGTTTGGTCGATGTGGCCCAGGATGTCATTGTCCGCGAAGAAGACTGTGGCACTGAGGAATATGTATCGGTCGGTGAAGTGCTGGTGGGCGGATCCACAAAATCCCGCCGGGTTGTAAAATCGCTGGAAGACCGCATAGCCGGCCGGTATGCTGCACAGGATGTGGAGCACCCGGATACAGGTGAACTGCTTGTCGCAAAAAACCAGCTGATCAGCAGTGATGTTGCTCTTAAACTGGTCCAGGCCGGCTTGAAACAAGTGCCGATCCGGACAGTCCTGTCTTGTCATGCGACGCATGGTGTCTGTGCGCGGTGCTATGGCGTCAACCTGGCGTCCGGCGAAGCTGCCGTCATCGGCGAAGCGGTTGGAATCATGGCAGCCCAGTCGATCGGCGAACCAGGCACTCAGTTGACCATGAGAACATTCCATACAGGCGGTATTGCCTCTGGTGACGACATCACACAAGGTCTGCCACGCGTCGAGGAACTGTTCGAGGCGCGCAAGCCAAAGGGGCAGGCGATCATCTCTGAATTGGACGGTGTTGTCCGTGTAGAAGAAACAGGCAAACGCAAGCGCGATATAACAGTAACCTCCTCCAGTGGTGAAGCCGTAACCTACAGCATTCCGCTCAGTGCGCCGCTCATCGTCAGCAGCGGTGACACCATCGAAGCGGGCGATCTCTTGACGGACGGATCGGTCAACCCGCACGATATCCTGAGAATCAAAGGGATTCGTGGCGTCCAGCAATATGTCATCCGTGAAGTGCTCAAGGTCTATAAGAATAACGGTGTTGAGATCAACGACAAACACATTGAGATCATTACAAGACAGATGATGCGCAAGGTTCGCATCGACGATCCCGGCGAAACAGAACTTCTGACCGGCAGCATGGTTGACATGTTTGATTTCGAGGCGGAAAATGCCCGCGTCCAGAAATCCGGACTGACACCTGCCAGCGGCAAACGAATCTTGCTGGGTATCACCAAAGCATCCCTGGCAACTGATTCATTCCTTTCCGCAGCCTCTTTCCAGGAGACGACACGCGTTTTGACAGACGCTGCAGTCAAGGGCAAAATCGACCCGTTGATCGGACTCAAAGAAAATGTCATCATCGGCAAGTTGATTCCGGCCGGAACAGGTATGGCGCGTTACCGCAATATAACTGCAGTTCCGGTGGTCGAACAGAATTTTGATTTGCTGGAAGTTTAACAGCCCCTAAGACAGCTTAGAAACAAAAAAAGGACTTCGCAAGAAGTCCTTTTTATAAGTTCAAGTATCATGAGCAACGCGTTACGGTTGGCCGTCGTCTTCCTTTTCTCCGGCATCAGCCACTTGAGCCTGTGCATGATCTTGACCGGTCAGCGGATAGAACGGATCAGGCGAAACGGCAACGGATTGATCTGGATGATCTGCTGACCACTCAGCGTATGTCGGCATGCGATCTGTGTAGCCAGTAAGATAGTCCATCGAAACATGATGTGAATCAGCAATTTTCATCAGCATATCCACGTCCGGCGTCCTTCTGCCCAGTTCATAGTGTGTATAGGTCCCCCGTGGCAGACCGAGCATTTCAGCCAGATTTTTTTGCGACATATGCCTGCGGTTACGCAGAAGCAGAAGTCTTTTAGGGAGCAGTTCAGACACAGACGACACCACCTTTAGTTTGATTATAAGCAAAAGTGTTGCAAAAAGCAACAACAAAACGCGGCTGCGTTGACAATGTTGCGAAATGCGACTATCATAATAACATGATAGACATAGGGAGGATCGTGCGTGCGTGCCTGGCTGATAGAAAAACGAAGATTGAAAAAACAGACGCAAGTGGATCTGGCAAACGAAATCGGCATTTCCAGGGCTTATCTGGCCCAGATAGAGCTGGGCATGAGAAATCCGTCGGTCCGAGTTGCCAGAAAGCTGGCAGACGCACTGTCATTCAACTGGACACGCTTTTATGAGGAACAGGAGTCGGAGGACTAACAGCCCCTGATCCCTTCAGCCGATCAAGGCGCCGTAAGGGGCATTCGGAAGACTTGTCTGAACGCCGGCCCGACCATGATAATAACGCAAAAGGATATGAAGCATATCGGATTGTTCACTGCGAAAAATCAGCGGTACCGGCAGCATCATCTGGAGTTCTTGCAGCAGCTCGGACAATTGTCGGGTCTGATCCATGCGAAGCGATGAGAAGTCGAGAATCACGGCAACCGGTTGTTCATCCATACAGTCCAGCGCCAGATCGATAAGTCTGTCGAGATCATTGGCTGGTACAACCGGCAGAACCGCCTGACTGTCCCATTCAATGCAAGATCTGGAAGAACAAATCCACCGTCCGCAATCGGCTGGAGCGCTTCTGCCGATGTTTTGCAGGCCGGAGGATACAATCGCATCCTTTAAAGCAGCAATATGAGCCGGACCTGTTCCGCAGCAGCCACCCAGTAAGGCGATCCCTGCATCTGCCAAAGGCTTCATAGAAGCAGCAAAAACTGCCGCATCCATGGGGAAAACGGTTTTGCCATCAATCAGCTGTGGAAGGCCTGCGTTGGGTTTGATGAACAACGGAATCGGACTGACAGCTAACAAGGGTATGATCAAATCAGATAATTTCTCCGGACCAAAAGAGCAGTTCAGGCCAAAAGCATCGACACCGAGCGCTGCCAGTGTCAGAAGTGCTGCCAGCGGAGTGTTTCCTGCCAATGTTTTGCCATTTTCAGCTACTGTCATCGATACCATCACCGGAAGATCACATTCCTGGCGCACAGCCAGCACAGCGGCGCGGGTCTGGGCAAGATCCATCATGGTCTCCACGACAAACAAATCGACACCGGCAGCGATCTGGCCGATCACCTGCCGGCGATAGATGTCGACAAGGTCATCAAAATCGAGATCACCTGCCGGACGCAGAAAATGTCCGGTTGGAGCCAGATCGCCGGCAATCAGGACGGTTCTGCCGGGATGGCTGCGAACAAAGGCGTCCCGGGTCTGGATACTGAGTGCGGCCAGCCTCTCATTCAATTGTGCGATTTTATCATCGTTATGGAAGTGTCCTACCAGTTTGATGCGATTAGCACCAAAGGTAAAAGCATAGATGATTGACGCACCGGCGTGCATGTATGCTTCCTGAAGTTGGCACAGCACATCTGGATGGTCAAGTACCCAGATTTCCGGACACGCGCCTGCTGGCATGCCGGCAGCCTGCATCTGTGTCCCGGTTGCGCCATCAAGTATGACGGGTCCGGATGCCAGTAATTGCTGGAAACGTGATTGCCTCATGGGGATTCCTCCTGTGAGTGGGCATCATCAGGCTGAAGTATCCTGATGTTTTCAATCCGGTCGGTCCAGGAACCGACCGATGCAGCAAAGGGATGACCATAGGGATTGATGGTCAACTGGGCCAGCCTGTTGCAGACGATGAATACTTCCTGGTGATAACCGGTTATCAGGGCAGACGCGTCGGGTTGTACCGGACTGCCAAGCAATACTGACTGATCCGGCAACCGGCTGTTGGCTGTAGCCGGCAATAGCAAGAGATCATAATCGTAACTGTCGGCCCGCCCGGCCAGTTCCGGCCAAGAGATTGCCTTAAGGGTCACCGTCAGTCCGGCTGTGCGAAGTGATGCCGCAATCTGATCAGCCCGTTCGCGGTTGTCGTAAAGAACGTTGGCATCGACTCCCTGGAAATAATACAAAACCAGCTCGCTTGTCTCAAGTTCGGCCAATGATAAGCGCTGTAACGTGCTG
>JAWSUP010000028.1:0-19113 GCA_033549405.1 Bacillota bacterium
CAAACATTCGTGTGCTTTGCAACCCTTTACTGTCTAAACCCGATAGCCACATTTCTTTATTTGCACTTTTCACGAAGCTTGTTTTTGTCGCTTTAACACCGGCAAAAGCTATTTTTTACGGAACACTGGTGGCGCGAATCCTCTCTTCTCTATTCAATTTTTCATTGAATAAAATCTTCGTGTTTATTAACAATTCCAGCATTCAGAAGACAATTGGCAAATACTACATTCTGAGTGTGTTGCAGATGCTGGTATCCTGGTTAATGGTAACTGGTTTGTTCTTTCTCTTAAAAATTGATTCTATCGGGATCAAGATTGTCGTTGATTTGATTCTGTTTTTATTCAGCTATCAAGTCCAAAGACGTTGGGTTTTCAAGTAGGAGGTTAACGGTATGCGCTAGTTCGACCAGGCTTCACGAATATTAGCTTTACGGAAATTAATCCAACGGTATGGAGGAAATGCAGATGAAAAAGATCAGTGTTGATTTCAGTCAGAAAACGGATAATAAGCTGAAACCAGTCAATGGTATCTGTAACGGCCCGCTTTCAGGCAATAAGGATTTTTCTGAGGATTACATAGAAATGCAGATTCCTTTTGTCAGGCTGCATGATACAGGCTATGGATCTATGCCGTATTATGTCGATATATCGGCAGTTTTTCCCAACTTTGCCGCAGATGAAAATGATCCGGCAAGTTATTTTTTCCAACATACCGATCAGCTCTTGAATGCGATCGACCAGGTTGGCGCGCAAACGATTTATCGCTTGGGCGAAAGCATCGACCACACCATTTTCAAACGTCATGCAAGACCGCCTCAGGACTTCGCTAAATGGTCGCGGATCTGTATCAACATTATCAGGCATTACAACGATGGCTGGGCCGATGGCTTTCGCCTGGGGATTCAATATTGGGAAATCTGGAATGAACCGGATGTGGGCAGTAACAGCAAAACAAGCGCCATGTGGGCTGACGGCACACAAGAACAAGCGTTTGACCTGTATCGCCAAACCGCTCGTGCGATCAAGCAATACGATAAGACGTTAAAGGTCGGCGGCATGGCGTTTACTTCTTTTAATCTCTATTCAAGGCAGTTCATCGATTTATGCGCGGCAGAAAAGCTGCCCCTGGATTTTTATTCGTTTCACAGCTATTTTCATGATATTGAAGCGCTGGCCCGGTCCGCGCAGACCTGTCGCGATTACCTGAATCAGAAAGGCTTTGCAGCTGCAGAAATCATCTTTGATGAGTGGAACTACTTCTGGGACGAATACGAGGGTAACCTGTGGATCGGCTGCAGGCAGGATCCGGTTGTAGCCGAACGACTCTATACAAGACAGAAGACTGAAGTCGGCGCGTCCTTCGTTGCTGCCAGTTTCATCGCCATGAACAGCATGCCGATCGACATCGCCGCGTATTATGATGGCCAGTACAGAATGAACTGGTGCGGCCTGTACAATCATTATGGCGCCAGGCAGAAGACATTCTATGCCTTCAAGGCTTATGGCCTCATGTATGCGGCTGATGGCACCATCGTCAAAACGGATGGCGGCATGGAAGGGGATGGCATTTACGCCCTCGCTGTCGATTGCGGGCAAGTTCGTTATGTTCTGATCAGCAATTATCGCGGAACCAGCGGTTCTGTTCACGTCGAGTTGTCTGGACTGGCGTCATCCGGAACGACCGCCGATCTGTATTTGATTGATCGGACGTTTAATCTTGAAAGGTACCGCCAGGAATACTACCATGGTCAAAAAATTGAACAGACTATCTGTCTCGACAAGCATTCAGTCGCATTGATCAAGATCAGTTAGACAGGAAAGCAATCGGGCAGGTTATTGTTTTACAGGTGCGATAAGCCGGAAAGCACGAGAAAATCAAATGAGCTGTTCACATTAACTGATGAGCGGGTTTGCCTGCAGATGGTAGCGGGACACCCACAGCAAGAAAACAAACTCGGCTGCTTCACCGCCGATAAAGCTCAACACGCCGACGATGGCGGCATTGGCCGGGTTGAAAGCCAGTGCCGCTGCGAGCACGGCCAGCAGACAGACCAGATTGACCAGCTTACCCTGCCAGATGAAGCGCGTCAGCCGCTGCTTGAGCATAATGCCCCAGTAATATTCGCGGGCTGCCAGCAGAAAGGGGCTGATGCACATGAGTTTCAGCACGTCCGCAGCCAGGATGCTGATCTCATGGCTTGTACCGATCCAGTGTCTGAGGATGTAATAGCCGATGTGAGTAAAGGATATCAGGACCATAACCAAAGCCGACAGACCGGCTACGATGATGATGAAAAAGCGGATGCTGCGGTTTTTGCTGCCCTCCTCGTAATACCTGAGCGGGATCTGATGCAGCATATAGAAAGGGCTGAGCACGATCATGCCCAGGCCCCAGGCGACTGCAAAGACAGACAACGTCAGGTCAGGCTGATCGCTGCGGGCCAGGCCGGCGTTGATGATCGGCATGAACAGGTTGTAGATGATTGTTGTAACAATGAGAGGCGTATAGAAGCGAAAAAACATTGGATAAGTCAGCCTTTTCGGTTCTTTATCGTCATTTTCCTGATCAAGAGCAGCCAGTTTTTCCGGGATGGTCCAGTTGAGGATACGGGTGCTGATCACGACAAAAAGCGCCTCGATGGCAACTCCGCCGATAAACATGAGGCTGGCCAGTATAGCGCCGGGCAGTCGGCTCATCTGCTCAATAAAGGAGATAAAGATGATCACATAAATAACGCGGACTACGGATGCGGCCGTGATCAGCGGCGCGCTGCGAAACTTGATGAGCAGTCCGGAAAAAAAATCACGGATACTGACCATCAGGGGGAAGAGAAAGAGGATCTTCAGCATGGCCACCGCTTCATCGAGCGTCTGACCTTCCAATCCCATGACGTTTTGGAAAAGCCAGCGTGACAAACCGGAAAAGGCGGTGAGCGCCAGGACAAAGACAACACCGCCGACAACCAGCGCCAGAGAGATAAAGGTTTTGCGAAAGTTCTTGCGGTGATCGATCAGCGCAGTGACCGTCTGGCGAATCATCATGACCGGACTCTGGAAGACATGCATCAGGCTTTTTGCGACGGCAAAAGCGGCGATCAGAACTTCAGGATTGGGTAGCCTGGCCAGCCCGGCATTGAAAAAAGAATGGGTGATGATGATGATAAAAGAAGTTGCAGCCAAAGGCAGGTAAAAGTAGGTCTGCTCTTTGAGCGATGGATGCCTGATGGAACGCATCATCTTAAGCATATCTTCTCAGCTGATCTGGTGCAGCTGTCATCCTCCCCGGTTCAGTTTATCCTTAACTTTTATATTATAGACAACTTTACGGCTGATCACAAAACTTCAGTTTTGACAGTTTGATTTTAACGGATCTTTGCTTATTACCGTGGTAAGTTGTCACAGGAATGGACAAGCGTAAGAACAACTACAAGCTATCCACAGCCTCTTTGACATAAGCCAGCTCGAATTCTGGTGTGAATATGCCGATCCGGTTTTTTATCGAACCATAGATGAAAGCTTCGTCAACCCAGGTCATTTTCTCTCCGCGCAACAACTGCTGGTCGCACAACACCTGGGCCAGCGTCATATCATCAGCGTTCAGCGACATGTCGTTGAAGAAGACAGATCGAAAGAAACTGGAAAAGCTCATCCGATCATTTATTTGATCCTATCCGGCTGGCATTGCGGCGAGGGCCGCGACATCCTCGTCAAACAGTTCGAAATCGAATATTGCTGCATTCTCCTTGATACGGTCCGGGTTGGATGATTTCGGCAAGGGCAGAAAACCCATCTGCAGGCTCCAGCGCAGACAGATCTGGGCGACAGTCTTGCCATATTTGGCGGCAATTGGCATCATCTCCGGCAGATCGAACACCTTGCCTGTTCCCAGCGGGCTATAGGCCTGCAAAAGAATATTTCGTTCTTGACAGTATTTCACGGTTTCGTCCTGGGTCACACCGGGGAATAGTCGGATCTGATTGACCATAGGCATGATTCTGGCTGTATCAAGCAGCGCATCCAGGTGTTCAGGCATAAAATTGCTCACCCCGATCGAACGGATGCGGCCCGCTTCATACAGTTCTTCAAAAGCTTTCCATGAGCCGGCGTTTACTTCCTGCCAGCGGTCCATATGCTGTTGCGGGCGCGGGGTGTGAATCAGATACAGATCAAGGTAATCCAGGCCGAGCCTTTTCATGGTCCGATCGAAAGCAGCCAGGGTGGCCTCGTATCCGTGCTCCGTATTTCTCAGCTTGCTGGTGACAAACACCGTTTCTCTTTCCAGGCCACATGCGCGGACAGCCTTGCCGACACTTTCTTCATTGCCATACAGGGCGGCTGTGTCGATATGGCGGTAACCAACTGATAAGGCTTCACGGACGGCACGGACGGCGACTGGACCGTCCGGTATCTGCCATGTGCCGAATCCGACACACGGAATCGTTACACCATTATGCATCTGAAAGGTATCTTCGAGAGATTTCAAATTGATCGCCTCCTTAGAGTCGTTAAGAAACTACTTGGTCAATCATTCGGGAGAACCATAGAGCAAGTTGTTTATTAACAGCCACTTATCATTCAATTTTAGCGGAGGCGAAGCAATGAAACCAGTTCATGTGTTACCGCCGGATCAGTTGATTTGTCTGCTGTAACTCCACGAACCTTGCTGGGTTCCCGTACAGGTGCCCTTGCCGTTTTGGTAATACATGAGCGGGAAATTGGACGTGCTAAAGCTGAGGCAGTTCATCGCGACCGTCGCATCCGAGCCCAATTACAAGGATGATCGCTCTCCTGTGGACGTTCAACGACTGAAGCAGCGTAAAAGATCCTGATCTCTGTTATGATATGGCTGGACATCGTCATTGCGATGTCCAGCCATTACATGCAACAGCATCAGGTATGGGCCTTCATGGTTCTTCAACAGAAAATTCTGGAAAAGAAGGTAGAAACAAGTGAGTCAGGCATGTCAGGGAATCTTGGTCAATATTGACATCAACAGCGTCGTTTATCCTTTTCTCAATCAGGTTGCGCAGCAGGAACAGATTACAGAGGCTGATCTTTATCCGTTTATTGACCAGTATGCCGATACGCAGGTGACGGATATAGCACTAAACGTCTTCTGCCAGTATTCCAACACACCGTCGGCTATCATCACGGATGCTTACCACAAGTACGAGCAGAGAATGGAGAATGGCCATTCTGTCGACTATACAGCAACATTTTCTGGCATTTATAAACTATGGCGTGTTAAACAACTGGATGTCTACGCCATCTGGTTTCGTCGCAGTCGTGAACTTGGTCTGAAAAGCTGGCTATCTGTGCGTATGAATGACGCACATGAGCCAGATGGAAAAACCAGTTTCTTGCGCAGTGCCTTTTCCTACACAG
Source organism: Bacillota bacterium (assembly GCA_033549405.1). Classification (GTDB taxonomy): domain Bacteria; phylum Bacillota; class Clostridia; order Saccharofermentanales; family UBA5734; genus JAAYBY01. The sequence goes on from JAWSUP010000028.1 coordinate 5,386, forward strand.
CAAGAGCCCAAGGCTGGGTGATTGGTGCGGATTATGGTTATTACCGTTTTTGTCTCGACTATACGCAACCTGTAGTCCGACATCTGATGTTGACCTACCTTGCCGAGCAGCTCGATCGCTATGATGTGGATGGCCTTGAGCTTGACTGGCTGCGTGAGATTTACTGCTTTGATTATCTTCATCAACCGGAAGCCGCCGCCACCATGAATGAATTTATGCGCCAGGTTAAGACATTGATATGTCATGCGGAAAACAAATGGGGGCATAAAATATCCCTGATGGTACGACTGATGCGTGACATTGAGCAGAACAAGGTTTTTGGCTTTGATGTCAGAACATGGGTTAAAGAAGATCTGGTGGATGTTATTGCTGTTGGTCCACGTTGGAACTCATGTGACAGCGCCATGCCATTACAGGACTGGAAAGCACTGTGCGGCAGTAAGATACCGGTCTTCGCATGCCTGGAAATACTCGTTAATCGTGCCTCGCATCTTGCCTTTGCCACCGCGGATGTTGCCAGAGGATATGCCACCCAGTACTTACATGCTGGAGCCGATAAAATTTATCTTTACAATTATTTTCAGAATCCATACAGGCAGGCAGACGAACGAAACAGTATCTATCGAACCTGTGGCGATCTTACGGCTCTAAAGCTTTTACCTCGTCGGCACATAGTCACATGGCAGGATCTGTGCCCGGAAGGCTATCTGCCCTACAAGCCCTTGCCTTGTCAGATTGGGGCTGCGGACTGTTTTCACCTTGATCTGCAGACAGGCCCTATCAGACCTGACCAGTCTGTGAAACTGATATTTGGCCTGAACAAGAATGATCATGCAGCTGATGCTTCTTTGCGTGTCAACGGCAACACTTGTTCAGAAATGAAGAAAACCACTATCCAATCATTTGATGGTGCTCAGGATATCATGGGGAATAACGGTTATGTTGATGCAGATACACAATTGTATACCTGCAATGTTCAGGCCGTACTATTGCCCGACAGTCAGCAGATTGAAATCAAGAATACAGGCAGCCAATCACTAACGCTGACCTATGTTGAGCTTGATATATTGTTCGCTATTGAAGGAGGACAAATGACATGAAGACGCAGACAGAAGAAGCTCGCCTGCAGATCGGCTGGGCAACACATGATGTCACACCGGACCGGCCAGTTGTCCTGGGTGCCCAGTTTCGCATGAGAATTTCAGAAGGCGTGGACGGCCCGGTTACGATCACAGCGCTGGCAGTCAGCGCAGATGGCCATGATGATGCAGCTATTTTTGTTTCCTGCGATCTCGGCGGGTTTCGCCACAGGTGGTATGATGAAAATGATTTTCTCCGGCTTTGTCGTGAAGCCATTATAAAGCGTGAACCTGGAGTAGATACCCAAAATCTGATATTGAATGCGACGCATACGCACACGGCACCACAAACATTGATTAATCAATTCGGCAGGGAATCTGTCGATTCCGTCATGACAGCGGATGAATATATGGACGTCTTGCTGTCCGGGATAGCTGATGCCGTAAGCGAAGCCTGGAAAACCCGTATGCCGGCTGGGGTCAGTTGGGGACTGGGAACTGCAGTTGTCGGGCACAATCGCCGGGCTACATATTTCGCGGCGGAATCAACGAGCCGGCCTGGCGAAGTTGTCAACGGTTTTACGAAGATGTACGGTGAAACCAATGATCCGAACTTCAGCCATATTGAAGGCTATGAAGACCATTATGTGAACCTGTTGTACACCTGGGACGCTGGCAATAACCTGACCGGGGTGGTTGTAAACTTGGCCTGCCCATCTCAGGAAACAGAACATGCCATGACCGTATCAGCTGATTATTGGCATGAGGTCCGCACCGAAATCCGCAGGCGGCACGGAGATCAAATCCATATCTTGCCGCAGTGCTCGGCAGCCGGCGATCAATCGCCGCACCGCTTGTGGTACAAGGCTGCAGAAGAGCAAATGCTGAAATTGCGTGGACTGACCATGCGCCAGGAGATTGGCAGACGCATTGCAAATGCTGTAGACGATGTCCTGCCGTTTGCCAGGACATCAATTCAGACGCGAGTGACACTGAAGCATACGATAAAGGATATCCAGCTGCCCCGTCGAATAGTCACCGATGAGGAAGCAGCTGGTGTCCGCCAGGACCTGGAAAGACTGGAAGCTGAGGCTGAGGCAGGCAAAAACAACTATAGGGTTGCGCAGCGTGCACGGCGTGTACTTCAGAGATATGAGCAGCAGCAGGCTAATCCGGACATACCGATGACACTCCATGCGATCCGTTTGGGCGATGTGGCATTTGCGACTAACCGGTTCGAGCTGTTTCTGGATTATGGCATCCGCATCAAAGCGCGCAGCCCAGCTGTACTGACTTTTCTCGTGCAGCTGACCGCTAACGATGGTTGGGACGGCACCTATTTGCCGTCTGAACGTGCCGTCGCCAACAAAGGCTATGGCGGAGGGGTTTATGACAATGAAGTTGGGCCTGAAGGTGGCAAGGTGATCGTTGAACAAACAGTCAAGCTATTGCATGAGCTTTGGCAATAAGACGTTCAGAATAGATCGGCATACGCTTGAATCACGATCATGCAATTGCTTCTTTATTCGAAGTTAATGGCTTGACAGCAGGTTACATCACTACAGCTGGATCCAGCCATGCCAGTTCAGGTGATCCCCACTGCCGGGCATGGGCGATGATCCTGGCCTTCAGGTCTTCCCTGGCCAGTTTATACGCCGGATCAGAAAAAAGGTTCTGCTGCTGCAAAGGATCCCGCACCCGGTCAAACAGCAAGTTATCCACAGCCTCTTTGACATAAGCCAGCTCGAATTCTGGTGTGAAGATACCGATCCGGTTTTTCATCGAACCGTAGATGAAAGCTTCGTCAACCCAGGGCATGTTCTCACCGCGCAACAGTGGAGAGGCATCCCGGCCTTGTTCACGCCCGCAGGGAGAGATGCCTGCCAGTCCAAGCAGCGTCTGCTGGACATCGACGGTGGAAACAAACGAATCGATCACGGTGCCCGGCCTGATCTTCTCCGGCCAGCGGATCAGGAATGGAATGTGGTAAGCTGTTTCATATAACTGGTTTTTGTACATGATGCCGTGTTCGCCCATGTATTCGCCGTGGTCGGTTGTGAAGACCACGATGGTGTCATCCAGCATATCAAGCTGTGTAAGCCTTTCCAGCAATCGACCGACATTGTCATCAATACACTTGACTTCGCCGCAATACTGTGCCTTAGCCTTTCTAAGGTTTTCTTCGGTCATCCCTTCAGGAAGCAGCGTCCAGTAACGGGCTGATGCCGTATCAAGCCAGTCAGGCTTGCCATCGTGGAAGGTCTCCGGCACCGGCATGTCCTCTGGCGCGTACATCCGGTCATAGGGAGGCCTTACAGTAAACGGGGTATGGGGATCAGGGATGCTCAGAACCAGAAAAAACGGATTTTGCCGGTTCCGGCTGACAAAGGCATCCGCCTTGTTGAACAGCCAATCGGTTGTATAGGTCTGTTCATCGCCGATTTTCTGGTTGCTGATCGTGAAGGACCCATCCGCCTGCTCAATCACCATTTTACCGTGCCCGCCCTCGACCATGTACCGGCAGTCATCAAAGCCTTTTGATCGTTCAGGTGGAATACTGGAGCCGATTCTAGGCGGATGATCCGGATAGCGGATGCCCGCCTGATCAGCCGAGATACCGCTGATCCTGAGAGTCCCCCGTAGGCTGGCTTCTGTTCCATCGAGGTGCCACTTGCCGATATAGCCGGTGGCGTACTGCTGGTCACGCAACACCTGAGCCAGCGTCACTTCATCAGCGTTCAGCGACATATCGTTAAGGAAAGCCCCGTGGCTGTGCGGGTAACGGCCGGTCAAGATACAACCTCTGGATGGGGTGCAGACAGCTGAATTGGTGAAGTAGTTGTCCAGACGAGCCCCCTCGCTTGCGATCCGGTCGATGTGCGGTGTATGCACCAGTGAGCCGCCATAAGCGCTGATTGTCCAGCTGCTCTGCTGATCGGTCAAGATCATCAGGATATTGGGTTTTTTCATGGTGTGCATCCTCCTGCCTGTTGTGCTTCTGAAAGCCGGCTGCTTCAGTCGGAAGGGCTGGCTTTTCTACTATGATGACGCATCTGCGGAACAAACCAGTTCATGTGTTACCATCAGCTAGTGCCATGTAGACACTTCACGCCAATTTGGCTGTATCACTTATGTCTTGCCCAGTCAGCACTTTGTTGCAGCAGCCACTCTCCTGCCTCGATGGAATCACAATGAGTCTGTATAAACAATCTTGCAGGATCAAGAGCCAGCAGAAGCGGCTCAACTTGCTGCCAAGGCGCATCAATATGCACAATTTTTCCGGCAGCCTGGATGGCTTTGTATAATTCCAGGTGTTGAATGCCATTAGGTGGTTCTGACGGTGTGGGAACATATTGAACAACGCGCAGATAAGGCAATGATAAAAGCCGCGGCAAATGCTGTACGGCATCATGACCATCCAGGTGGTACCAGAGTGCACCATATATCTGGCCATACAAGTCGATTTCCGGAAGAACAAAATGATCGAATAGTTCCGGAGACAGCATGCATGAAACGTCGGATTGCGAGCTGACATAAGGTTCCGGTGCCCAGAATGGCATCCATCCTGCATTACCATACCAGAATTCATGCTGGCTACGCAGACTGTTCTGCAGATGAATGCGTATATTTATCAGATCTTTCGCTCCATCCAGCAGCGCTTTGGCCATCCATGCCGGTTCATCCAGCAAAGCCAGCAGGAAGTTTTCTGTTCCCATTTGCATGGATAACAGATCGTTCGCCGGCAATGTACCGGGTGACCCAACAAGAAAATCATTTTTTCCAGCCAGGTTCGCCAAAGCAAATAATGCTTCCATATAACGCTGGACCCAATAATCGTCTGATTTAATGCGAAACGGCGAAGTTTCACCGAAATCAATTTTACGTTTTTCATACCAGATCGTTTCTGGTGTGAACACAGGGGTACCGCCAAGGCAGAGGACCCAGGTAGCCTGAAGTAAATAGGAAGGTATCGCTTCACCACCCCACCAGGTATGTGTTATCTGGTATCTGGCAGCATCTGCCAGATATTCCGGGTCGAGCCAGCGTGCCTCTGCAGATTTAGGTACTGGAGGCAATTCTGAAGCCTGACAATTGTGTGGTGCGCGAACAGCAAGACAAGGTCTGTCCAGCATCTCCCCATGCCAAAGCGCTGTTAACCGCTTCTGCGCATCTGACCAGTCGTTTTTGTATTTCATACAAATGTAACCTCCTGCATGCGTCTCTTCAATTTTCAACCACCATGATTCTTATACTAATCACTTATGTCAACCATTACTGTTTGAAACATTGCCTGCTATAACATCGAAAACCACGCATTACTACAATTTGGTAATAATAATGCTTGATATCCTTTTCCCCTCAACCATTTCAACAGACATCCTGTGTCCTGAGAACTCAATTGACAGCCGCTCGCCAACTTCAGGTATTCTTCCAAGCTGACTGATTACGAATCCATTTAACGTATCGTATTCATCGGTGGGGAGCCCAACGCTGAGTACTTTCTGGACATCAAGCAAACTGGCTGAACCCTTGAATCGATAGGTTGCTTCGTCTATTTTTTCAATGTCGGTCTCATCAACATCATCCTCATCAAATATATTACCCACGATTTCCTCAATCAAATCCTCGATCGTAACGATACCCGCTGTTCCGCCATATTCATCAATGACGACGGCCATATGCATTTTCTTTTGATTCATTTCTCTTAACAGTTCATCAATTCTTTTAGACTCCGGTACCGTAAAGGGATGCTTGATCATATCAGAGAGATTGAATTTTGTCCGATCATGTTCACCTGACAAATATTGGATCAGATGCTTGGCTTGCAAAACACCAATGATATCGTCAATGTTCTCATGATAGACCGGTATCCGGGAATATTTCTTGGAATGAATATAAGCTGTCACTTCATCCAGATCAGCATCATCAGGCAGGGCAGAAATTTCTGTCCGGTGTGTCATGATGCTGGAAACCACTTTGTTATTAAACTCAAATATGTTATTGATCATTTCCTTCTCTTCTTCATGGATAGTGCCTCTTTCCCCACCGACATCGACCATCATGCGAATTTCCTCTTCGGTCACCTGTTCATCTTCGGCATTCGGGTCGACACCAAATAGACGTACGACAAGATTGGATGAAACTGTCAGCAATTTGACGAAAGGCGCGGTTGCCTTGGACAAGATGTGCAAAGGACTGGCAACAGCCATTGCGATCGATTCTGCCTTTTTCATTGCCAGGCGTTTCGGTACCAGCTCGCCAAGAACCAACGTGAAGTACGCCAGGATAAGCGTGATGACCAGCATGGACACCGTTTTGACTACGCTCTCCGATACGGGCGCCCCAGTGGCGACGATTGCTTTGACAATCGGATCGGCAAAGCTTTCCGAAGCAAAGGCACTGGCCAGAAAACCCGCCAGCGTAATTCCGATTTGAATCGTGGCCAAGAATCGGCTTGGTTCACCGATTAAACTGCTGATCAAGCGGGCCTTCTTGTTTCCGCTCGCAGCCATCAAGTGGATTTTATTATCATTTAGAGATATCAGGGCAATTTCCGAAGCTGCAAAAAATGCGTTTACTAAAATGAGAAAGATAAGTACAAATATTTCAATGATCAATTCCGTAACCTCCGCACAAGTGATTCATCTAAAACGCCCCATTGGTCTAAGTTTGAAAGCAGGATTTCAGCCATCTCCTCAAGTGAAGCAAAGGGGTGTCAATTCGACAAAGACAGCAAAACTGAAAGTTTGAAGGCTCAGTCTGCAGCTGACTTGACAGTCTCGGCTTTGTGTTTGATGCGCTTATGAATGTATTCACGCACCAGATCATAGAGTATGGAAAACACAGGGATGAAAAGGAGGATGCCGATTACGCCGAACAAGCTGCCGCCGATCATGACAGCCAGTAAGACCCAGATGGCCGGAAGACCAATCGAGCTGCCAACCACTCGCGGATAGATAAAATTGTTTTCGATCTGCTGCAGGACTAAGAACAGGATCAGAAACCAGAAGGCCTGGATTGGACTGGAGATCAAGATCATGAAAACGCCGATGGCACAGCCAATAAATGCTCCGATCATTGGAATCAACGCGGTGAATGCGATCAGGACCGAAATGAGAACGACGTAGGGGAACCGGAAAATCGACATGGTTATCAGAAAAAGCAATCCGAGAATGACAGCCTCGATGAACTGGCCTGTGATGAATTTGTTGAATGTCCGGTTGGTCAAAGTGGCAATCCGCTCGATCTCACCAGTCCACCGGTCAGGAACAAACGCCTTGAGCAGCAGCCTTGCCTGGCGACTGATCGTTTCCTTCTGGAATAGAATATAGATGGCAAATATAATTGAGAGGATGGCATTGAACACGCCGCCAAACACGACTGTAGCAACTTTGTATGTGGAATCTAATATGCTGCCGGCTCCGTCTTCCAGCCACTTGGCAACTACTTCGCCGATCTGCTGCCAGTTGAACTCGAACGACGACGTGAAACTCACCAACTCCGGGAAAGCGGCGATTTGAGCTTTAATCCACTGCTGGGCTGAAACAAGAAATTCTGGAAAATTCTTTGCCAAGGTTTGTATGCTGTTGATCAGTTCAGGAATCACTAGAACCATAACCGTTGCAGACAGTCCCAGGACCAGTACAATGGACAAGAACAGGCTGACCGGCCGGCTCATCGAATCACGGATTTTTATGAAGAAGGAACGCTTGATGGTTAGCCTTGATTTTTTTGATTTATCGGCTATCTGACGGGCTGGCTCTGCCAGTGGCCGTTTCTTCTGCTTCTGTACGGTTAGATCAACAGTGACGGGGCCTGTTTTTTCGATATCAACAAGTAAGGTGCTGGCTGATTGCATATAGGGTTTGCGAAAAATCAGATGCTCGATCAGGCGCATTGGGATATTGAGGATGAAGGCAATCGCAGCACCAATCATCAAAGGGCCCAACAGACGGAACAGGCCAACCACGATGCCAATCAGCAATTCGTAGCGTTGCAAAAGCCAGTTCAAGCCAATGGCAAAAGCCAGTATACCGAGAATTTTAAGGATAACAGACCGGTTTAAATAATCCTTGTTCATCATGCTAACCTTTATGGCGACAGAATCTCAAGCAAAAACAATATGGTCTGTCGCTCTTCATGAATGTATTATCTTATAAACGGTAAGTAACAGTCAATTCAAATAAACATGAATTAATGGCGAACTGGTCCGCTGATCATCGATGCACCGTGCGTGTCGTACATCCATGAAAGCGGACTGTCACAAGTGACAGTCAATTTTTATACAAAGTGACAGTCAGAAGACTGTCATTTTTTTGCCGCTTGAGCGAGTGTATGGCAGGTCTATCGTTGATATCCTGAGGATGAAAGAATGGGAAAGGTAAGTGGCGCTTATGAAAAAACGGCAGCACATCTTCATCCTGGGCAACTCACTGATACTGGGCGCACTCGGAGAGAGCCTGCGGCGCAGCGGTCAGTTTGATCTGACCAGACTGGATTTGCCAAAAGAGGTCAGAGGACTGGAACCCATGAAGCCAGATGCAATCCTGTTCGACCTGGAGACACCTCATATGGAATCCATCTTTTCACTTTCAGAGAGCTATTCCAAACTCCTGCTCGTCGGCATCAGCCCGGATACCAATATCGTCAAGGTGTGGGTCGGACGACAACTGCAGGAATTGTCAATGCAAGGTCTGCTGGCCGTGATCAAGGACCAGTTGAACGTTTCGCTGTTCGAAGGAGGGAGTGCCGGGTAGATGATGCAAACATTCGTTAACCATGGTTCTTTGAAAATCATGAGGCTGAATGCAACGTACATGAGTCCAGAAGAAAATATCAAGAATAGATCGTGTTCTGAATGAGCGGAATATTGAATACTAGACCAGGGAGGAAGAAAAGATGATGACCAGATTTGCTATCCCAATGGGGAAAATAAGAAGTGTATCGAAGAGGGCATGTATTGTCTTAGTGATCATTGCATTACTGGTATTTAACCTGACATTACCGACGGAGGCTGCCATCACCATCGGCAGCAACAGCTCAACAACCGCGACCAGCGGCACCGGTTTGACGGTCACGCTTGACAAGCCTGCCGGTACAGTTGCGGGCGATGTGCTTGTAGCCTGCATTATGGCAACTTCGGCAATAGCCAGGCGCGCAGAGGTGACACCGCCGGCTGACTGGCAGTTAATTCGTCATACCTATGCGACACAGGGCTGGTATTACGAAATGTTGACTTACTACAAAGTTGCTGGAACCAGCGAACCTGCCAACTACATCTGGACCTCTACAGAGTTTAACCTAAGCGGCGGCATGACCCGCCTGATCGGTGTCGATGTCAATCATGTGGTTGACGTCTCAGCCGAAGCCCAGGGTCAGGGCGACAGCCCGGCGACTGCCACAGCCCCGTCGGTCACAACGACCTATGCCAATGATATCGTCATCAGCTTCTTCGGCACTTACGAACCATTGGCATCACCCTATTTTTATGTGCCACTGATAGCACAAATAGAACCGCTCTATGCATATGCACCGCAAAAAACCGGTGCTTTCGCTCCGCCCAATGTTGCGGCTTATCATTATACGAAGGCCGTGAAAGGCGACACCAGCCCAAAATCGTGTTTCCTTACCGCAACGACGTCACCGATCCGGTGGGTTGCCCAGACTGTCGCATTCAAAGCAGCGCCCCGTGCCTATTTCCCCGTTGCCTCAGGCAGCGCTGCTGAAGCAAATTCGTCCCATTGGGTCGGGGTCAATCTCGCGCCCAATGCTGAAGGGCCGGTCGAAGTCAACTTTACCGTCAGCGGCACAGCTCAACCCGGCGTTGACTACACCCTGATCACGACCAGCCCGCTGACGGTTAACACAGGTTCCGGTTCTGCCAGCATCGGCATCAACATCATCGAGGATAATCTCTATGAGGCAGACGAAACCATCATTATCACCCTTGTAAACGGCCAGGAATATTTCCTGTCGGGAAGTACGCAATATGTTTACACCATCACGAATGATGATGTTATCGCACCCACACCGGTTATTGCAACCGGTGCTTCCCGGACCAGCGTCACCCCTACCGATATATCGCTTCAGGTCTTGCAAATCCCTAATCCAAGTGCTGTGGCGGGAGAATTACTGCTGGCGGCAATCACCCGACAGGGTTCTTCCTGGAGCCAAACGATAATTCCGCCTGAGGGTTGGACTCTTATCCGAGAAACACACTACTCAAACTCTCAGGGGTTAAATCTCGCTACTTATTATAAGATTGCAGGTTTGAGCGAACCGTCTGTCTACACCTGGGGAATACCTGATGATCATTCAGTCATCGGATATCATGCCTCAGGAGGCATTACCCGTTACACGGGGGTGGATGTCATCCAGCCCATTGACGTTTCAAATGCCGCAACCGGCACAATGCCAGCCGGCACGTCTGGCACTGTCACTGTGCCATCCGTTTACCCCAGCTACACAAACAGCCATATCATTTCTGCTGTTGGCATCTATAATCCTGTAACCAACATTGTCGCACCTGCGGGAATGATTGAGCAATATGAGATTAAGCACAGTATAGCGCCCTATAATTCCATGACCTTGCTTTGGCCGACAACTCAGATGAGCGATATGATATGGACGCCGGCTACGGGAACCGGAGTCAAGACAACGACAGTCCAAAGGTTTCTCACCAGTGAGAATACTGACTGGGTTGCCCAAACGATTGCTTTAAAAACTTCCCGGCTTTCCATCAGTGATGTTTCTATCGCCGAGGGTAACAACAGTTCGGCCAACGTCACCGTGACCGTTTCCCTGGATCACCCGACGAATGTGCCGGTCACCTTTAACTGGCTGACCGCGGATGGAACAGCCATAGCCCATGAACCAAATCTGACCGGCGATGATTATATGGTATCGGGCGGATCTAATTATGTCATACCGGCCGGTCAGACATCTTACGATCTGGTCATCCCAATCATCGGCGATACGACGCTTGAATCCAATGAAACTTTCTATGTCAATCTGACCAACGTCACTGGCGCGACTGTCGCGGACAGCCAGGCCATGGTGACTATTCTCGATAATGATTCAAGCATCACGATAAATGACATTTCACAAAATGAAGGCAATTCCGGGACGTCCAATTTCAATTTTACAGTGACCCTAAACCCGGCTTGCTCTTTGCCAGTTTCTATCACTTATTTCACACCATCGGAGGGGACAGCGACACAGAGTGTAGACTATACATACACACCAGGCACCGTTGAATTTGCCGCAGGCCAGACCAGTAAAACCATCAGCATTCCGGTTGTCGGGGATACTGACTTCGAAGCGAATGAAACATTCGTCGTCTATCTAAGCAGTGCCACCAACGCAAAAATTACCGACAATCGCGGCACAGGCACTATCCTCAACGATGACGTCCAGATTCCAACGGTGTCCATCAATGACGTCAGTCTGGCTGAGGGCAACAGCGGCACGAGCAACATGGTCTTTACCGTTACGTTAAACGTGGCAAGTGCGAGTGCCGTAACGGTTAACTACACAACAGCCAACGGGACGGCTGCAGCTGCCAGCGACTATACGGCGACATCAGGAACCTTGACTATTCCTGCCGGTCAGAAATCTGGCACCATCACTGTCCCCATCATCGGCGATACCGCCTTTGAACCCAATGAAACCTTCTATGTCAATTTATCGAGCCCCGCCAATGCCACGCTCAGTGACAATCAGGGGCTGGGAACGATCAACAACGATGATGTCATCCATGCGTCTATCAATGATGTCACTCAGGCAGAAGGGAGCAGTGGGAGCAATGCGTTTGTCTTTACAGTCACGCTGGACAGTGCAAGCAGCTCGACTGTGACGATAGATTTTGCGACGGCTGACGGCACAGCCTTTGCTGGTCCCGATTACAGTGGCTATGCTGCTGAAACGCTGACATTCAGCCCCGGTGTGACCAGCAAGACGATCACCGTTCAGGTCAGCGGCGATACCACCTATGAATCTGACGAGACTTTCTATATTAACCTTTCCAACGCAAGCGGCGCGGTCATATCGGATGCGCAAGGCGTTGGGACGATCCTCAATGATGACGCGATGCCAACTTATGCGCTGACCATGGCTGTATCTCCGGCTGGCAGCGGCACGGCAACGGATCAGGTTGGAGCTTCGCCCTATACGGCAGGCACACTCGTGACTATCAATGCCACACCGGCTGCCGGCTATCATTTCGTGAACTGGACGGCCCCGGCTGGATCATTTTCCGATGCCAACGCCGTGTCAACTACATTTACCATGCCTGCCCAGGAAGTAACGGTGACGGCGAATTTTGCTCTTGATACATTTACTGTAACCTTTAACTCCCAAGGCGGCAGTGCCGTATCAGATCAAATCGTTTCCTCTGGATCTCTGGTTGACAGACCGGTCGATCCGGTGCGCAGCGGTTATGTCTTTGCCGGCTGGTACAAAGAGGCTGCCTGCACAGATGACTGGGATTTTGCGGCCGACACAGTGACAGCCAGCACCACACTCTACGCCCGTTGGGCAGTTCTTGACCAGTACACGAACGCCACAACCGTAGCAACCAATGCGGCTAACGGCACTTATGCTCAGACATTTACTGCCGGCATAACCGGAAAATTGTATAAGGTGTCCGTTTACTTGAACAACTATATCACGAACCTTACCCTGACCACCCAAATTCAAGGCGCTACGGCTGGAGACGTTCCGGATGGAACCGTGCTGGCCAGCAGAACGATCAGCATGTCCGTCAGCTCAGCCCGTTGGGTCGATGTCATCCTGCCTGAGCCGATTGCAATCACAGCTGGGCAGCGTTATGCCATCGTCTGGAGCGGCTTGGATGGCGATGATCTGCTTTATGGCTGTACCACTGACGCCTGTCCTGGCGGCAGGGCCCTGATGGTTACCTTCTCCAGCTGGTCAATGCCTGCCAGTTTTATGGATTTTTGTTTCAGGACTTATGTACTGACTTCACCCGGGATCACCCTGACACCAGCCGAAGGCCTTGAAACGACAGAAACAGGCGGGACAGATACCTTTACTGTTGTCCTGGATAGCCAGCCTGCCGCCGATGTAACGGTGACGCTGAGCAGCTCGGAATCGGGTAGGACCCCGGTCATTAACTGACCGGGGGACCTCCCACAGCACCGTGCATACCGTTCGGTACACGGCGCTTCCAAAGTTTACAGGTTAAGTTGCAGAATAGCCTTCCATCAAGCTGAGATATTTTGCGCGCTTGAGCAGTTCATTGGGTATGGCACGTTTCAGGATCGGGCTATTGGCGACTCGCCAGTAGCCTTTTCTTGTATTCGCCCACATCCACGCTCTTTCCGGTTCAATACCGGCCTTTTTCAGGTTCTCAAAACGCGTTTTAATCTTTTTCCATCGCTTCCATGTGACCATGCGGATTCTCCGTCGGATCCATTCATCCAATCTTGTAAGCAGAGCCTTGGCATCTGCCAGTTTGAAGTAGTTCACCCAGCCCCGAACAAGGCTGTTCAGCCTGGTTTTACGTTCCTCGATTCCCATTCCGTTACTGCGTCCTGTCACTTCCCGGACTTTGTCCTTGAACTTTCCGACGCTTTTCGGATGGATTCTCAGTCTACCTTCTCCCCGGTAAATGTAGAAGCTGTAGCCC
>JAWSUP010000029.1:0-18936 GCA_033549405.1 Bacillota bacterium
GAGACGCCGGCCTTACAGGGCTGCCGTCGATGGTGATACTGCCGGAATCCAGCCGCATAAAACCGCAGATACACTTGAACAGCACGGTTTTGCCTGAGCCGTTGCGGCCGATGATGCCGTGGATTTTGCCTTGCTCGAACCAGACCGACACATCGGCCAAAGCGGTTGTCTCTTTGAACTTCTTGCAGGCAGCAGTGACGACGATCTTGTCTTTAGTCATGTTCCTGGCCTCCTTTAATGATGATGTCCTGGCGAACAAAGATGATACGAGAGATGACAACCATCAGGACGGATGATCCGACCAGACTGCCAACAGCCCAGGCTGCGGAAGGCTGGGTCAGACCACCGACCAGGTTAGCGCTGCCACCCCATCTTATATTGTGCATGCTGGCCCAGCTCAGGGGAGAAAGATAGCTGATCCAGTCGCCGAAGACAAAGCGACCCTGGATTCCGGAAAAGTAGGTCATGCAGATAAATGCGCCGGCCACGAAGAGCCCGCTGGTTTTACCGGTTGCGAGATTGATGCTGAAAATCAGGAATCCGGTGAAAACAGATGTCAGCCAGAACAAGCCCAGGCTGATCAGCATGGCCTGCAGGGGCGAAAATTGCTGCACGATCGCTTCACTGATGAAAACGGTCAGTACCAGGTTGTGCTGCCTGCCTGCTGATGGGTTCGAAGCGAGGATTTTGAGGATGGTGCCCCAGTCATTGGTAAAAGTCAGGTTGGGCGCTAAAACCAGAATCGATGCCAGCATAAAAAAGAGCGAGTAGATCAATCCAGCCATGATGATATAGAGCAGCTGCCCGTCCAGCCAGGACATGCGGCCGCAGCGTATGATTACGAAGGGCGTGTGGTTGTCCATGAAGGGGGCGTCGCAGAACAGGAGCAGCGTAAAGGAGCCGTAGACCAGCAGCATGGCAGGCGTCAACAGATGGGGGAAAACCCAAGGTGTCAATGCTTTTCCTTCTGCAGCGGCAAACTGAACCAGACTGTGCGAATGGTAGGCAAGAAATGCTGAGATAAAGATCAGTAAAGAGATGATGCGCGGCGTCGCGGTCCACTTGGCCAGGGTCAGCCCGGCACAGCGCAGGCTCTGGCTGCTAAGCATGTTGCACCTTCCTTCTGATGTTGACAAAGGTCAGGATGCCCATGATGAGCACAAGGACGAAGACGGTCGCGCCTTTGACTCCAAGCGCCTGCCAGGGCGTGCCTGTTCCGTGCACCCGCTCCACGATGGCGCCGGCTTTCAGAAAGGTGGGGATATCGAGCGTGGTCGTGAACCGGTGGGCGATGAAATAGATAACCAAAGGTCCGGTGATGGCGGTGAAGGTGTGGGTGATAATCGTAGAGACCCACAGGGCAGCCACGGCAAAGAGTGCAGATGACAAAGCCAGGTGCATGATGTAAAAAAACAGATATTGCCAGGGATGACCCTGGTCCAGAAGGACCGAGTACACATCACCGGTGCTCGAACGCACAAAAAGCGGCAGCCGCAGCGACAGCAGCCCGATAAACAGAAGCATGCCGGCAGCCGTGAACAGAAAACCGGAAAGGGCTGAAACAACTATCTTGCCGAGTGCATAACGGGTACAGCCCAGCCGGATCACCCAGAAAGAGACGGCCTGTTCGTTCCACTCGCCGGCAAACGATGTGGCATAGGGCAGAATGGGCAGCAGGCATAAAAACAGGAGTGCATTCGCTGTACCGGAGAGTGTCAGCCCCAGAAGGTAGATGGCATCCTGGGCTGTGGCGATAAACCCCCAGACAGAGAAATACATCAGGAGCAGCAAAATTGATAAGCTGATGATAAAACGACGGGACAGGATGGCGCGCTGCATTCCGATCCTGAGGTCTGGCAACACCAATCGCATGGCATATCTCCTCTTCAACGGCTCAGCTTCGAGCCGGTTATGGCGTCAATCACCACATATTCATAGTCTTTGATCGTTACTGGAGACTGCTCATCCGGCCAGGCTGTTTCCAGCTCTTCCCCAAGACAGATGACCCAGGCCGGCAAAAGCGTGAATGATTCGCTGTCCTGTTTTGACTGCACACTGACATAGCAGAGCTCAACAGACTCAATCCAGGTCGGCCGGGAGATGATGATTTTGCACAGGTCTTCAAGCAAAACCTGCAGTGCCTGTACCGGGCCGATCAGCGGCTTTTCCGGTTCACTTTCCAGCAGTTCATACAGGCCGTATGCCCGGATGGCAGCCAGTCCGTCATGTGTCCAGTAGACCGTGGTGCGGCTGATGGGCATCGGGTTGCCGGCCGGCGATGACGTCGCGCCTTGCCCCTGCCATCCCTGGTCCGAGACAGGGATCTGGTCGATCAACTGCCGCATCAGGAACAGGTAGCAGGTGTCGGATTCCGACCAGGTCTTATCCGACATTTCCCGCTCCGGATACAGCACGGAAGATTCTGCAAGAAAGATCTCATACTGGGCTTTGATGGTCTCCAAGTCCAGCGAATAGGTTTCGCTGATCTCCATTTCCGGAAAGCCGCTTTTATGTAGAAGATCCATCAGTGCTGTCCTGGTATTCGCAAAAGACATGAAAGGTAAATCCGCACCTGAACGGAAACTGCTTTTCTTGAGCGCATATTCAAACCGGCCGTAGCCATAGTAGTCCTCCGGTCCAGGTTCATCTACAATCACGTCGGTCAGTTTCATGGTCAGCCAGACGCCGTCACGGATCAGTGTGTAGATCAGGCCGCCCTTAATCACGCCGTGGTAGACGCACAAATACTCTTTGAGTGAGGCATCACCGGTTTCAAACCAGGGGCCTTCAGCATACTCTTTGCTGTCAATGACTGCCCGGCGCAGCAACTGCTGCCTGGCGTTGTCGACATCAAATAATTGTTCACGGGCAATGTAGATCCGAGCAGACGCGACTGTTTTCACATTATCAGGATCAAAAGAGACAGTCAGATTATCGGGCAGAGCGACGGTCTGGAGAAATATTGAGAGTTCCGTGCCGTCGATCGGACCGGCTGTTGCGCCTTCTTTGGTCGTGCCGGTCGTCATGCCTGTTTTATCGGTGCTGGTTATTGTATCACTATTTCCGGGGCCGCTCGGTACAGTGGTTGATTCGTCCGACGATTCACCGGCAGAGGGTCGCGACAGACAGGCAGAACTGGATAGCAGCAAGATCAGTGAAAGCATCAGCAACGGTAACAACGACGGTAATTTCTTCATGGGAACCTCCAAAAACGCGCATGTTTATTACAGGTCCGGCAATGCGGATCAGTGTCAGTCAGGTCGGCTTATATCGGAACAGTCTCTGAGGGGCTGTTTATCTACTCATGTAAATAATCTGCTCATACTTTTATCCGTTCAGCGGATAGCGGATCCCGTTGATGATCAGGGCGGTCACTTCTGTCATGTCCAGTTCGAAAAAGCGGAATGGCTGCTCGAGGTGAAACTTGCCGGTCGTCTCATCACCGCCGGCACTGCCGCCGCCGAGTCTGTAACCGGGTGTCTGCAGACTTGATTCCAACCGCTTCTCCCTGCCCCAGCTGCCCGCAAAGATCAGCTGTCCGTTCTCTAGTTCGATGTACAACTCTGAGTCCGGCTCAAACCAGTGAAAATCAGCCTTCATCTCTTCCTGGCTGAGCTTGGCTGTCCCGCTTAGGCGCACCAGAAACGGGCTGATGACTGCCGTATCATAGAAATGTTGTTCGTGTAAAGACGCATCAAGCAGAATCGTGGTTGACAGGCTGCGGACCTGGGTGACTTCTGTGGCCAGTTCGGCCTGTTGGTCCGCATCCCTGAGGGTCAATGCCAGGATGGCCCCTTCATGCTCTGTCAGGCTGGTATAATATCGCCACTGGTCGCCGGCTGCCAGGATCAGGTTTGCCTGCTCCTCGTTAGCCGGTTTGAGCTGATTGGCTTTCGCCAGTGTGGCGGTATACAGGAAATACCGGGTTCCGGATGCGTCCGGCTCCAGTTCCTGCAGATCACCGTCCAGACGATACAGAATCTTTCCCTGCCCTTCACCAGTAGGGTTGGCTGCCTGAATATCACCATCGATATCAGGGATCTTATTGCTGTCACCTGCGTTATCGGCAACCAACAGGACATACACGTCCAGATCCGTATAAAGCGTGCTTTCGATACGCCAGGTGCTGCCGGACAAAGTGACCGCAGTTTTATCCCCAGTTGGGGAATTGACATGATCCGCATAAAGTGTGCCTGTTTCACCCAGCGCATCACGGAAGACAACCGGAGCATCAGCCTGGGTTTCTACCCCGGTCAGATCGGTCAGACCAGATGCAACTGGTGCACCGGCGCTGGCCGTTGTGGCAAAGGCCAGGGAAATGACAGCGACAAGCAACAGTGAAAAAATGCGCTGACCAGCCGTCTGCTTTCTGCTTTTCATGATCGCCCTGATCCGTTCCGTAACCGCAAATTTACCGAAGCCTTGTGTACAGGCGATCAGCTGACTGCGTTTTTCTGCCATACTGATCAAGGTCATGGCGTAAGCTGACCGCGCCTGGATACCGAACCGCCTGACGACAATTTCATCGCAGGACAACTCGATATCGCGATTGGCCAGGATAAACAAGAGCCAGACAAGCGGATTGAACCAGTGCAGGCAGAGGGCAAAGGCTATCAGCCCCTTCAGGACGATATCCCGGCGCCGGATGTGCACCAGTTCGTGAGCCAGTATATAAGCGAGGCGGTTCTGGTCAAACAGGCTAAGACCGGCAGGCAGGAGAATGACCGGCCTGACCAGTCCATATGTCATGGGCGAGCGGATCCGGTCCGATGTTTTTAATTGGATCCGGCTGTTGCCGGCCAGGCTGATCAGCATGCGCAGAGCCACATCATTCCTGAGCGGAAGTGCTGTGTTGTAATCCAGACGACGGCGCCAGTGGCCCGCCAGAATGCAGCCACCCAACAAGATAAATCCTGCCAGCCAGATGATCCTGAGGGTTTGCTCCAGTGCAGGCGTCTGGTTCATGATCGACAGAATTTTATTGATTCGGCCGCTGCCGATTTCATTTGCGGCATCTCCGATTGCGATATCTTTTGCTGTGATCTCTTCAACGATGTATCCACCAGCCTTTGCAGCTGAGCCAGACTCAGAAACAGCTGCCGGCATGGCCTGCGCCACGATCCGGCCATCGATAATCGATACAGCCGCCGGTTTCGCAGAAAGATTTTCCTGAACTGGCTTTGGGTCTGAAGCTGCAAGTCCGTTATTCTCCCCTGCTGGCGACAACACTGCCGGTGGCTGGAGGACATTCAGGACATTGAAGGCACTGAAAGGAGAGGTGATGGAAAATGGCAGGAGCAGCCTCAGGATGGCCACAACCCAAAGCAGCAGAAACGCCGCCTTGGACAGACGGTACTTCAGAAAGCTCCTGGCCAGGACGATGATCAGGATCAGCAAAGATCCGGCAAGACTCATTTGTAAGAAGGTCAGCATCGTATCACTCCCTCCGGTGCAAGAAATTCAGTTGCGACTCATTCCAGGTCTTCAACAAGGCGCTTCAGCTTTTTGATCTGTTCCTGGCTCAGCCGGTCACTGTCCAGCAGCGAAGCGATCAGCTGGTCGGCCGCGCCATCGTACATCTTGTCGATCAGGTCCGCTGTTTCCATCTTCTGGACCTGTTCGCGCGTGACCAGCGGCCGGCAGAGGAAATTCGGATCCTCTTTGGCCACAATGCCCTTATCCAGGCATTTCTTGATCACTGTATAGGTTGTGGTCTTACGCCAGCCGACCTGCTGCTGTAAAATGCCGGCCATATCCCTGGCCGTCGTCGCGCCGTTCTGCCAGAGCACTTCCAGCACCTTCAACTCTGAATCAAAGATCTTCCCGTTCATCTGGTCAACTCCATTCAGCGAAAACGTTCTATCGCGGTAGAATGACTTCATTCTATTACGATAGAATGCTTGTGTCAAGAGGTGTTTTTATCGGTTCGCTAATCGGTACGCACGCATTGCAGAGCGATGAAGCCTGGCCTGTTCGCTCTCTATTGGCTCTTCTTCTTCACTTTATAATCGCTTCCAGCAATTTTCTCTCATGAACTCGATTATTTCAGGATCGTTTTCAGCTTCATAGTAGGCAACCAGCAGTTTTTTAAACGCTGATACTTCCTTTTCTGGAATCACGATGAGTCCTCCACATTGAGAAATCCTTCGTTAATCAGTCTGGCAATATGGAAAAGCAAACTTTTAGGGAACATATTGACGTATTCGTCACCGATTTGTTCCCTATATTCTGGGTTCTCCCCGGTTATGGAAAAGAAGAGTCCGTGCGCATTGTTGTGTTTGTTGCTATTCTAAAAGTGGACACAAAAAGGTAGAAAAAATCATCAATAATGGATAAACGGACATTTTCTGTTCAAATCGCATTGGATAAACGGACAAATAAGATTATAATAGTAATGGAAATACGGACAAGAGTGCGTACCAGTGCTACAGACCATGAGGTGACACCTGATGCTTCCGAGAAAGATTGATGAACGGTTGCGATCATTTTTCCATTCTGAGTCGAAAAAGGCCCTTTTAATCACAGGCGCCCGTCAGGTGGGCAAGACATTCAGCATCCGGCAACTCGGACGCAGCCTGTTTAAACACTTTATCGAAATTAATTTCCTTGAGAACAAACGGGCCCAATCGGTTTTTGAACAGGCTTCGGACAGTTCTGATTTGCTGCTGCGCCTGTCTGCTCTTGCTGATGCGCCACTCGTGAGTGGAGAAACCCTTGTCTTTCTCGATGAAGTTCAGGAATGCAAGGAAATTGTAACGGCCATTAAGTTTCTGGTAGAGGAGGGCAGCTATCGCTATGTTCTCAGCGGTTCACTTCTCGGTGTCGATCTGAAAGATATTCGTTCTGCTCCTGTTGGCTATATGGATATCATCGAGATGTTTCCGCTCGATTTCGAGGAGTACTGCCTGGCAAACCAGGTATCTGCGGCAATCCTCCAAGCAGTTGGAAAAGCGTTTGCAGAACGTAAGCCTGTTGACGCAGTTGTACATGATAAGATGATAGAGTTGTTCCGCCTCTATCTGATTGTCGGTGGCATGCCTGCCGTCGTGTCAAAATACCTGTCGACAAACAATCTGCGTGACGTTATCCGAGAGCAGCAATCGATTGTCGCCCTGTATAAAAAAGACATCGCCAAATACGATCCGGAAAACAAGCTGTACCTTGAGGAAATATTTGATCTGATTCCCATCGAGCTAAACAGAAAAAACAAGCGTTTTATCCTGAAAAATCTCAATGAAAACTTCAAGTTCTCTCGATACAGCAACAGCTTCCTCTGGTTGCGTGACGCTGGAGTTGCCCTGCCGGTCTATGCTGCAAGCCAGCCTGTTTCACCATTGCTTCTATCAAGCTCGAAAAACCTGTTCAAGCTTTTCATGGCAGATGTTGGCCTGCTCGCTTCAATGTGCATGGATGAAACTCAACTGCGTATCTTAAACCGTGAGAAAGATATCAACTTCGGTTCCATCTACGAGAATGTGGTTGCCCAGGAACTGAAGGCACATGGCTTCCCGCTCTATTATTACAACAACAAGAAGCGGGGAGAACTCGATTTTTTGATCGAGTATCAAGGAGATGTGTTGCCTATCGAGGTAAAATCGGGTAAAGATTACCTGCGCCATCTGGCGTTAACCAATGTTATGCAGACCGAAGCCTATCAGATTCCGCAGGCCTTTGTTCTGAGTAATGAAAATGTATGCGTGGCCGGTAAGATCCATTACTTGCCGGTTTATATGACGATGTTTCTGAAGAAAAATGAACTGCCGGACGACCTGGTCTATAAAATCGACCTCGGTGTTTTGCGTTAGCGGCTGTTTATAAATATCAAGTCCATTATGCACACTGTCCCTGCTATGCCTGCAATGCCTGTGATGTGATGGTCTCAATAATGTTCAAGGAGGCAGAAATATGAAAGCAGCTGTTGTCCATGATGCCAACCAATTGGTTATTGAAGATATCCCGATGCCTGTTCTTAATCCATATGCCGCTTTGTGTAAAATCCTATATGGCGCGACCTGTACTGCCACTGATATGCATATCATCAGCCATACAGTGATCAAAACAAGCTATCCGACTCTGCTTGGCCATGAGAGCATTGGTGAAGTGCTGGAATGTGGTCGGAAAGTCCGCCATTTCAAGGTTGGCGACCGGCTGACCAACGTCGGTGTCCCTCCTCTGCCCGCGCTGGACCTGCATTCATTCGGTGGCGGATTCGCAGAATATGGACTGGCTTTTGACTATGAGGCGATGCGGATCGATGGTTTGTCCAAAGAGGAAATCCTGAACCTGACGACAGGTCCGCGCCAACCGTCCAGCCTTGTTCCGGAAGATATCCCCAGTGTCGTCGCACCTCTGCTGATCACCTGGCGGGAGACCTGGTCCTATCTTACACGTATGGGAATGAAACAAGGGCTGCGGGTTCTGGTCATCGGTTCAGGCGGCAACGGCCTGTCGTTTATTTGTCATGCCAGAGCGCTGCAAGCTGGTCTGATCGTCGCTGTTGGCAGTGAGCATCGCCGCGATCTGGCTCTGGCTTGCGGAGCAGACGAATATCAATGCTATAAAGATGACAGTCTGATCGAGCACGTACGGCAGGCTGCAACCGGCTACGACCTGGTTGTTGACGCGATTGGCGCTTCAAGCGGAATGAACCCCTATCTGCGGCTGCTTGCACCCGATGCAGTTGTCGGTATCTATGGTATTGAAGGCCGGCAGAATATGTCCCTCAATCCGATGGCTGCAGCCCACTCATTTCGTTTCTATAAGGATGGTTATCGGGAAATCGAGGCACATCAACCTGTCATAGAAAATATCCGCGCCGGATTTCTCCAGGCCAGTCATTTTTATGCTACAGAAAGACCTTATCCACTGGTCAATCTGCAGGATGCCTTCGACATGCTGCGCAGGAAAGAAATGCCGAAAGCCTTGATCCAGATGCATGACTTATGTACCGACCATATATGACGCTCGATGGCAAGTTGAAAGGAGAAACAACCCATGAAAGCACTCGTTGTCGGACTTGGATCAATGGGCAGAAAGCGCATGCGAATTCTCAGGGAAATGGGGCTTGAGCTGATCGGAACAGACATCCGTGCCGACCGCATGGAGCAAGCCAGGGACCAGTTCAACCTTC
Organism: Bacillota bacterium; assembly: GCA_033549405.1. GTDB lineage: Bacteria > Bacillota > Clostridia > Saccharofermentanales > UBA5734 > JAAYBY01. Next base: position 9,131 of record JAWSUP010000029.1, read on the forward strand.
GCCCCTTCCCGACCTTTGAGGCCGCCCTCGCCGATAATCCGGACGTCATGCTGGTCTGTACCTGGCCGCACGATCACATGCATTATGTGAAGAGCGCCCTGCAGAATAACATCCATGTTTTCTCTGAAGACACCTGCATGGATGATCTGGGCCAGCTTGAAGAGATCATCCTTCTGGCCGGGAGCCGACCGCACCTGGTCGCCGCTCCCAGCTGCTCGATGCGTTTCCATGTCTGCATCCAGAAAATCAGGGAGATCATCGACAGCGGCATACTCGGACCCAAAGAGCGGTCTTTTGCCACATATCACGGCGGCTCTTACCTGCCGGACTGGCACCCCTACGAGCGCATCCGGGATTATTATGTCGGCAAACGTGCTACTTGCGGCGGCTGCGACATGATCACATTTGAGTTTGACTGGCTTTGCTGGCTGCTGGGTGATGTGCGCAAAGTCAGCGCCCTGGCGCGCAAGAACGCCACCTATGCCGCCGATATCTTTGACACGTACCAGATCCTGGCTGAGCTTGAAGGCGGCAACACGCTGACCGCGACCATCGATGTCGTTACGCGTTATGCCAACCGCTATTTCCGCTATGTGACCGAAAAAGGCGAGATCTACTGGGAGATCAACGCACATGTGGTCAAGCTCCATCTTGGCGACAGCGACACCTGGCAGTTCTTCGGTGAAACGCCGGTCAGCGGCCCGCCGGCAGGCTGGAGTATGTTTGACATTTACCGGGATGAAACCTGGCACTTTATCGATGCCTGCCTGGGCAATGCCAGCTACCAGAACAACTTTGCCAATGACCTGCGGATGTGCCGGCTGGTCCAGGCTTGTGAGCAGAGCAGTGCTGAAAGCCTGGTTGTCAGGGTGTAAATCTGAGTCAGGCTTGCGGATTTTTTTCCTGTTCAGGTAGGTTCACGATAAAAATGGATCCTTCGCGGGCATACCCCAGTTTCTCATAATAAGCGTCTACATCGCTCATGACATACACCGCCTGATCTGGAAATTCGAGGCAGGCCTGCTCCATCAGCCTCCGACCAATGTTGCGGCCGCGATATGGTTTTGCCACAAGAAGATCATAGACATAGACACCAAAACCATCATCTTCACGGCAGCGTGCATATCCGCACAGCACATCACTTTCATAGGCCAGATACGTGTGGGAGCTATCGAGTGCTTTTTCATAGCGATGCCTGGATGTGTCACCATAGTAATCTGACCATTCTGGTCCTTCGGCGATCAACATCAGAAAAAGCTGGTCTTTGTCCTCTGGTGTATAGCGTCGAATCAGCATAAATCAATCTCCTGCTGGCAAAAACAAGCCCAGCTCAATCCGCACTTCGCGTTTTTCAACATCCTGATTACCATTAGTCTTTCGTGCAACAAAAACGATGGAAAACTCAGTATCGAATTACGTGGCTGCGTCCTGTTTTCCTCCCGGCTGATACCAGGTTGGCACGGGATTTCGCATCTGGTCAAACCATTCCAGGACATCCTGGTTCTGCTGCAGAATGGTGTCCAGGTAATCTGGCCCAAACGGGAGTGCCGAGTAAATGGAAGACAGGGTATTGCTGGCCATATAGAAAGCGAGCATCTTGAAAAACAAGAGCGGCGGATCTCCGCCGAAATACCCCTTGAGTTGACCGGTCGCGAAATGTGGGCTGACCGCCTCACTCCAGACAATGCGGCTAAACTCTTCCCAGGGATCGCCGAAATCACAGCTTAGGAAATCGATAATCCTGAGGGACTGCCTAAAAATAACTTGCTCAGTAGATTCCCCGGACTGTCCGTTTTCCAGCATCATGTTGCCAACGTAATAGTCACCATGCTGAAAGCATTGCGGACGATCTGTTAGCAGCTGCCGATTCTGCTCAATGTAAGCGATAACCCAGTCATCACCGGCAAAGCGCACACTGTAGGCGCGGTATTTCTCAATTTTCATGCTGGTCATGCGGTTGCACCGTAAATCCCACGCCTCTTGTGTCTCAGGTGCCGGAATCGAATGGATGGTACGCAGGATTTCGCCGGATGCAAAACCTAGCTCATACTGCTCAACCTCCGGGAGTCCGGGCAGCACCGCTTCCAGGTCTTCACCGTCAATCCAGCTGTGCAGCGTATAAACACCATCTTCACAGGTACCGAATTCGATCGGCTGGCACATCGGTACACCCAGACCGGCGACGCGCTCCAGCTGTTCGAACAAGGCTTTCCGCTTTTCATAGCGCTCAATCGGCGAGATGCGGAGCAGGTACTTCGTCCCGTCGACCTTTGACACGCAGTATTTCTTGTCCTCCGACCAGCCTCTGCTGATCGGCTCGATCTTTTCGAATCTGGCGGAAAATTTCAAGTCATGCATGACGTCTCTTTCCTTATCCATTCGCTTGAATTAAATCATGTGACAGTGGGACTTAAAGATCTCTTAGATTTCTTAGATTTCTTATTCTAGTAGCCTGTAACACCTAAAACTATTCTTTGATCACCGGATACAACCGTTTAAGCTTTATCCGTGCATCAGCGGTTCTGAACTGCCAATCGATTCCTTTCTGTCGATCATTCCGCTCACGACACCATGTAGATATTTCCCTGGAAACAGTTTCTAAGTCGGGGAGCCGTCTTGTCTCAAGACACTGGGATGTCAAAGCAGAGAGTTCACATTCGGCCATGTTCAACCAACTGCCGTGCTTCGGCGTGTAGTGAATCTCGATGCGCGAGGCTGTGTTTTGTCAAGCACTTTTCCCCCTTTTTTCCGGTACTTTTAGTCTACTATACACAAACAGTTTTCATCGTCGCTGGAAGTGCTCGATGAGATGCGTCCGATCCAATGAGTTGAACACGCGGGGAAAGCTAAGTTCATTACACCGTTTGTCGGAGCTCAGGTTGATATCTGTAAAGCTTTTCAATTTGAAATCCCGCTGGCCTGTGCTCCTGACTATGTTTCCAAACAGAAGCACCCGAAACGTCGCGGTCGCCCAAAACGCCAATTGACCGAACGGGATTTATAGTACACAATAATTCAAAACTCACGTATATATGGCATATCATCAAATCCTCTTATGCTGATTCCCATTGTTTTCGAACAAATTCAAACGCTTCCACAATTCCCGTGATTCTTTGATTAATAGCTTCCTCGATACACAACCAGCCACTAAATCCTTTATTACGCAAAAAAGAAAATGCTTTATTTATTGGCGCAATTCCTGAACCAATTTTGCTTGGAGTAAAGTACCCCAATTGATCAATATCAGAAACATGAATGGTTTCTACAACTGAATAAACATCAGGTAATATTTTCATCGGATCAACGCCAGGCTTTAGATTATTCTTGCTCTATAATTTGTTTTAATTCTTCGATTTGTACCAATAACTGCCTGGATTCATCACTAGAAAGCGCCTGGAAGGGAGATCGGCAAAAATTACTTCCGAACAAGCCAATTGCACATAAATAGGTTTTGATCATCGGTATACTGGAATAGGCAGCAAGACCTTTTTCAGCAGCAATTATTTTTTTCTGATATAACCGGGCCCTTACTAAATCTTGCCGCTGCCATGATTGCCAGAGAGAAACAAACAGCTCCGGGAAAACAGCAACCGGTCCCGAAACTCCACCAGCGGCCCCTTGGGACAAAGCAGGCAACAATAAACGGTCACAGCCGATAAAGGCATCAAAGGAATCGTCAATATGCAGGTATTCATCCAAACGTAATAAATCAGCATGACTGTATTTTATACCAACAATATTCGGAGATTCACAATGAAGGCGTGAAACCAAAACTGGCTGCAAATCGTTATTTGTATGTGAAGGAATATTGTAGATGTAAACCGGCGTATCAGGAACAGCATGAGCTGCAGCCAGGTAGTAGTGGTATAGCGCTTCATCGTTCTGCCGAAAAAAGTACGGTGTCATCACGCCAATGCCATCAGCACCGACGGCAGCAGCATGACTTGCCAAGGCAACTGTATCGTTGACATTCTGGGCACCGCATTGAATGATAACAGGGATTTTCCCGTTATCTTCATTAACAATCAATTCGGCAAGGCGCATTCGTTCCTGCAGACTGAGCAGAATCCCTTCACCATTAGATCCATTGGAAAATAACCCATGAACACCTGATTTGATTAAATATTGCGTTAAATGTTGCATGGCTGCATAATCTATACTGCCATCCGAATTCATTGGTGTGATATTGGCACAGACGATTCCATTTAGTCGTTTCATGTCATTTCTCAACCTTCATAATATTATGTATGATACACACAAACAAGTGTAATTCATCGTTCGCTGCCATTCTGCGCAGTGTCTGCTACCACATACAAAAAACAATTGCATTTCCACATTCTGACTATATCAAAAAGGCAAATCAATAATCAATTTGTTAAATTATATTGGGTATGTAGATTTTATTATCATTTCGCTCATATGAGTAACTCTTTCATACTTCTCTCCTTGATTTCATATCTTTCAATACATCTTCTATTACATCAAGAACCTTATCGATATCTTCGATTGTATGCTGAACCGAATAACCATGATGAGCAGGTTTTCCACCGTAATCATGAAAGTAAACCTGGCGATCCCAGCACCCTTTAACAAAACTCCACATAATCTCTTTTTTATGGCAAAATGTCTCCTCATATTTCATTGGCAGTGTCTTTCTTCCAAAAACTATATTGAACCTGGCACCATGATGAGTAACGACCATGTTTAAATCATTCCTGATTATCATTTCGTCCAGCCTGTTGTGAAAATGATTCTCAAGACTTTGTAGATGTTGATAAAACTCCGGTTTTGCAGCTTCATTCAAAAATGCTAATCCTGTCATAATGGGGATCAGGTGTCCGTTAAATGTCCCGCTATGCTGCACATTCCCTGTCGGTTTGTAGCGGTCCATGATTTCAGCCTTCCCGCAAAACGCAGATAATGGCAGCCCCCCACCCAATGCTTTTCCAATCGTGCAGACATCCGGTGTAATCCCAAAATCTTGCTGGGCTCCTCCGATTGATTTTCTAAAACTTGACAATATTTCGTCGAAAAAAAGGATGATTCCTGTCTCTTTCGTCAACTTTCTTAAAAGTTCCAGGTATCCTGGTTGGGGAACAACGCCACCTGTATTGAAATTCACAGGTTCAACGATAACTAGTGCTGTTTCCTTCCAGTGCCTTTCAATTGCCCTGTGCAGTGATTCAAAATCATTGAATGGAACAGGAATAATGAGATCCGCAAATTCTTCCGGTATTCCCGGAGATTCTATGTAAGGTTTTACCTGGTTGTTTTTCCAATTTTCTTCAGGAGGCTGCCCACCGATATAAATCATTTCGTGATATCCATGAAAATGGCCTTCAAACCTGATAATTTTTTTCCTGCCTGTAAACGCTCTGCACACTCGAATAAGGTGGAGTGTAGCCTCAGAACCAGACGAACAGAATCTCACCTTTTCTGCACAGGGAATAAATTCACAGACTTTTCTTGCAATCATTTCATGGTAAACCGTTTCAAATGAATTCAAATATCCTAATCTGACGACTTCTGATACAGCGCCATCTATTGCCGGATGCGCATAGCCTAATAAACTGGCTCCATGGGCGCAGCACATGTCAATTATTTCCCTGTCTTCAATATCCCATATACGACTTCCTTTTCCACGTGACGCATAAATAGGTGTGCCAATTGCGCGATTAAACCGCGTAGACGAATTGACTCCTCCGGGGATCACCTGTTTAGCAAGCTCGTATTGTTCATTCAATGTTCTCATCATGAATCCTCCAATAAATGCATTTTGACAAATAGAATTCCTTTATGGTTGCTGATGACCAGCGGTACGGCTAAAGGGGCGGTACTCTTGTATGTCATCTAGAGGGTAAATAGGACGGGGAAGGCAACTGAAAGTAAAAGAAAGCAGGTTTGCGCTGCTGGCGCCCGGCGTATCCACAGTATACATCCGGTCTGAAAGCTCCCGGTAATACTCCCGGTAGGTACTCGCTGATTTTGCCATTACCAGTGCCGACAGAGCCGGATTCAGCCCCAAGTTGCGATACATATCCGGATGGTAGTTTATCCCTGGCTTGCTGGTCACCACGATATAAATCTCTCCCAGCCTCAAGACCGCTGTATTACCTGTGGTATAGAGGGCTTGCCGGCCTTGCATGACTGCAACACCGTCCCCGTCATGCAAGGATTTCACCATGGCGCACAGGGTAATAGGCTTCGCCCGCAGCTTATCATAAGCGCCACCCAGGGTAAAGGAAGCCTGTGCGCCAACGCCGATGGCCATAGCCTGAGCTGCAGCGCTTGGATCTACCACTGTAAGTAGTGTAGGCAAATCCTCTAAGCTGCGCGCTAAAATCCGGGACAGCACCGTCGTACTGTCTCCGGGTGACCCGGCAGAGGGCGAGTCGGCTGAATCGGACAAAACTACCGGTTTGCCGTCACGCTGCATTGCCATATCGATCACTTCGTCAACACTGTAGAGGTGAACCCGCAAATCATCACGCATCTCCCAGTATCTTCGCGCCAGCTTGTCTGCTGTATGATCTGCTTTTTCCTGGCTGTCCGCCACCACGACCACCGACGCACCGCCCTCGGGAACGTCCAGCCAAGGCTGCATTTGGAAGATCGAAACGTCGTATACACCTTCCTTTTCGCAGGTACCAGCGTAGTCTACTAAGGTTTTCATCGGCAACTCGGTGGTCAGGCAGGCTTCCGCCTGATGGATCATGGGCAGCTTCACATGCGCCATGTAGACTGGTTTCCTGCCCAACAGTCTATCGATTCCCAGCAGCGCTGCCCGCTGGCTTGTCTGGGCGTAGTCAGTGTGCGGGTACGTCTTATACCCACATACTACGTCGGCAAATCGTACCATTCTGCGGGTGATATTCGCGTGAAAATCAAAGGACACCGCGATCACCGCTTTCTCGCCGGCTGCTATGCGCGCCGCTTCGATGAAATAGCCGGCGCCATCCGGGTCATTTTCCAGTTGCGTAGCACCATGCAAACTCATGAACACACCGTCCACAGGCACATGTTCGCGAATAGCGGCGGTGAGTTTTCCCGCCAGCAAGGCGGAAATATCATGGGACACCGGGCCACAACTGATCACCGATCGATACACTATCGAGGGTATCACCTTAATCCCCTCGCGGCGAAGTTCCGAAACCATCGCGGTAAGTCCCGTCGTCAGCCAGTCATTGCGCGCCAGCATTTCTTCGTCCTCCAGCACCAGCGTCGTTTTCAGCATATCCATGCCGCACTTCACTGGCGAGAACGAATTTGTTTCCTGAATAAACTGAAAAACCACTACCTGCATTTTCCTCCACCTTTCCTTGCAAGACCCCACTCGCAGAATTTAGCGTTTATTTATAGGGATCATATGCTTCGAAGTTATTTCCCAACATAGGAAGGATAAGATCGCTGCTTTTTCCGTTCCGGATATCCAGGGCGGTATCGATCATCTTGTAGATATCATATTGCGGTGAATACCCCAGCATATGACGGGCTTTTTCGATGGAAAGCTCGAACTCAAAGTAGTTGTGCACCTCGCACTCATAGTAGTCGCTTCCGGTTTTTTCCGCGATATACTTAACCGACTGCTCCCAGGAACTGGCATAAGGTCCCAGTATGTTAAAGGACTCGCCCACCGCCCTATCACTTTCCATTGCTATGATGACCCCGGCTACCACATCGCGCACATCGGTAAAGTGGGAGCGCCACGGCCTGAAATCAGGGGCTCTCGGGATAATCATCTTCTTGGGTTCTGAGAGAAACTCGCTCAACGGCTCCCAGGGCTTCTTTATATCCTCTCTATAGAAATGCGTCCCTGGTTTTGTCGCAAAGTTCGTCAAAATGGACACTGCTTTTTGGACAGAAAAATTATTCAATATCTCGTCACCGGCCATCACAGAGCCGAAACGCAGCGCGGTCACGGGCATCCCGGTCTCATAAGAAGCCTCGTACAGAATCTCCTCTCCCACAAGTTTGGTTAGACTATACGTATTAATGGGATTCTTCGGGTGGTCCTCGTCAATGGGAAGGTACTTGTAATTGAGTGGGGAATAAATCGCGTCCGAGCTCCCGTAGATGAACCGCTTGACGCCCGCATTCGCCGCTGCCCGGACAAACATGAAGGTTCCCAGAACATTGATGTTCCAATAGGTCGATTCGCGCATCCTTTCAGGCTGAACCATCAACGCGCCCAGGTGCAGCACGATATCCACACCATGAATCGCATGGATGATGCTCTCCTCATCCAGCAGGTCGCCGTAGGCGATTTCGCAGTCATAATTATTTAGCTTAACGAGCTGCGGGTCTGTTTTCATGGCAAAGGCGATCAGGTCATACCCTTTTCCCGTTAGCGCTTTTATCAGGTTCGCGCCGATTCGGCCGGTGGCTCCCGTTACCAATACTTTTTTCATACCATCACCTTGTATTATGCAGTCGCATTATACTTTTCCTATCTTGGGTAGTTGTTTGTATAATGCAGGCAGACGCTGTGGATTGGATTAAGAAATTATTTTCCTATCAAAGGATGTACCGTCAGAAAAGCAACTTCCCGTTTTCGTCGAACATGCCGATGCGCGTGAAGCGCATCATATCCTTTGCGTTCTTGAGCGGGCCGTGCCGACTCGCGGCATTAGGATCGCTGTCAATATCCAGGAACAACTCGGCTGTAGAGAATATCAGATACAGCGTATCCTTATAGTTGATGATCTCATAATGAACCATTCCCAGGGGATGCAGCAAAAACAGAAGCTGGTCATACTGGCTTTCATCGCCGCCCTCGCCCCACACGAATACAATGTTGTTGCGGCCGTTGCGCACAAGATTGGGTTTTAGATCGTATACGGAATAGGCCATAAGCACTTTATCGCGGTAGGTCAGCAGCTTGGAGCGGGTTTCCCACAAAGGCACCATTTTATCGCCGGGAACAAATGTCCGGCCAAAGTCATGGGACAGATAATAATTGCTGCCCTCCCCGCCGCGCAGCAAGCAGTAGAGCGTATCTTTGGCGATGGTGTGCATGCACTCATACTTGGATTTATTTGGGATGATCCCCGTGAACTCCACCGTGGCACAGTCGTCAACCGACTTCCAAAATACCGGGTAGCTATGCCTGGAGGTCAGACAGGAATACCAGAAATCATGATGCCTATAAATCGGCATGATCAACATTTCCTCTTTTTCCCCGTCAAGCCAGTAGTCTTCAAAACCGCGCTCGCGCATATAGGACGCGTACAGTTCCACAGTCAGCGGCAGCAACCCGCTGTCGGTATGACACAGAACAGGCTGTATCCCGCTTAGTGAATTGGTTTCAGGATCGTAATCCCGGTAATATATAGCGCATGTGGGATCGTATTCGCGGTCGTCGCTATGACGCGCCATAAAGAGCGTGCGTACCTTCTTGTGCGAGGTGAACAAAACTTGACTGATGAGATTCCTTTTGTATATAACTCCGTCCATTTCCATGTCATGCTCGACAATGATCACATCGCGGCTAAGGTGGGGCTGTAATATCGGCATGATATTCAGCGCCACCGTATCAATCGGTTCCCCAAAAAATGCGCGTGATGTCAGGTAGATTGTGTAAAGTATTCCGCGTAACGGATCGACGCATGAGGACTGCGACGCTCCGGCCCTGAATTTAACGGTGTCGCCGATTACAATGCTGCGGTCTAGAATCCGGTTGGACAAGGTTGTGTTTTCATAATAGCGGTATTTGCTCATGTGCTCCTCCATCAGTGGTGGTTTTTTAGCTCGTATCCTTGATCGCCAGGTTGCAAATGGTCACCTATACGATTTTGAGCGTTGTTTGC